>CAIRBY010000406.1 GCA_903876865.1 uncultured Acidobacteriia bacterium | reverse complement strand
GCGAGGCGGAACGCGTGCTGGGAGAGGCAGAGCGCCGCTACCCGGAGCGCGCGCAGTGGAAGCCGTTACACACTGCCCTGTCGGCTTTGCGACTGGCGGAAGCGGAGCAGTTGGAACGGGAATCCGCACTGAAGCGCGAGGTCGCCGCCATCGACGCGATGCTTGCGCGCAAGGCGCCCGCTCAAGCTCTCGCTGCCTTCAAGGCGCTGGAGGCCCGGCATGGCAAAGGCGCGGCGCCGCAACTCTGGCAGCGAATCGTCGCCACTACAACTGCTGACGAGGCACAGAGTCTGCGCGAGGAAGCGCGCCGTCAGGAGCTGGAACTCGACGCGGGATTGCGCCGCGTCATCGGCGAATCGGGCCAGTTGTGCCGCCAGGGCCAGTGGGAGGCGGCGCGGGAACTGGTCCGGCCGTATCTCAAACATAGCCGCACGCAGGGTGCCGCCACGGCGGTGCTGGCTGAACTGTTGAATCAGGAAGCCCGCTATCACGCAAGAGTCCGCGAATTGGAAGAGAAGGTGCGCGCGGCGCTGGGAGCTACACAGTGGCAGGCAGCCAATGCACTTCTGGAGCAGGCGGCCACGGAATTTCCGGAGGTTGCCGCCTGGCCGCAGTTGCAGGCACAGGTCCGGGAGGGTCTGGCCGCGACTGTCCGGGCAGAGACCCCTGTCCAGCCTTCCAAGCCGCCGGAATCCGGCCTGCTTCGCGCCGTGGGCGAGGCCGGGCGCCTCTGTAAACAGGGGCAGTGGGAGCAGGCCCGGTTGGTGCTGACCCCGTTCCTGGGCTATCCCAGAACCCGGCCCACGGCCACGGCCATACTCTCTGAGATGCAGACCCAGGAAGCTCAGTACACGCTGCGGGTCACGGAGTTGGCGGAGCGGGCGGGAGCCCTCCTGACCGCCGGCCAGTATCCGCAGGTGGTGGCGCTGCTGGAACCCGCGGTCGCGGAGTTGCAAGCCGGAAAACTGCGCTCGTTGCTGGAGCAGGCGCACGAAGCCGCCTCGCGCCCGGGGCAGGGAAGGCCGTGATGTCGTCGCCCGGACTTTTCTCGACTCCGGCGAACCCGGATGCCGGCGCCAACCCGGGTGGCCGGGCATTTACATCTCGGAAAGACTCAGGCATCATCAGGTGCAGTGGTCTGTGCGTGAAGCGGAGTCCCCTCCTGCCTTTCTCGCTGCCGGTACTGCCAGGTGGTATTCACTCTATGCGAATCTGTGGAATTCGAAGCTCCTTCCTGCTCTTGCTCCTGCTCTGTATTCCGGTGGTGGTGCCAGCCGCGCAGGTCGTACTGGTACTGCGTCTGGCGGATGGTTCCTGGCAGATTCAGGAAGGCGAGAAGCTCACCTTCAACCAGAAGGACAAGCTTCGTGTCGGTCCCCGCGACAAAGCGGAGCTTCGTCCGGACGAGTACAAGGCGCTGCGCCCGGCCCCGGCCGCGCAGGTCGGCATGATCCGCAGGCACGCCGGCGGCTTTCTGGCGCGCAAGTCCGGCGATGGCTGGGATCCCGTCGTGCCGGATGGCCTTAACCTGAAGACCTCCTCTTCCCTGGCCGCGATCTGGAGTTCGACCGCGATTGCGCTCCAGCGGGACAAGAACGCGAAGAGCGCCGGCCAGGTGCAGTCCGCCGATCTTTTTGCCATCCTGCCCGGGCCGGACGCGAGCGAAGCGGTGGTGAATTTCATCCTCGAGCCAGGCAATTTCACCGGCACGGGCCAGAAGGACGACGCGGCCTCTTTCGAGGAGCGCATGTCCCTGCTGGTTGGCACCGTGCCCTTCGTGCAAGGCCCCGCTGCGGGTAGGTTGAAACAGTTTCTGCTGGCGGAGATGGTGTCTGCGGAGCGGAAACTGAGCGCCGGAAGCGCGCAGTGGTCGGTGCTGCAGGAAGGCTTGCGCTACGCCGTGGAATCGGAGAAGGCCTACCCCGGCGACGAGCAGCAGCGCAAGGTTCGGGACTCGCTGCGCCAGCAGGAAGACTGGGTCATTCAGCAGGCTGCGATCCTGAAGACCCTCGCGGCCGGCGGGTTGTGGGACCCGCTGATCGAGAAGTATTCCAAGTTCGAGCGTTGGGGCAGTTCTTTTGAGGACATCCGCAAGCTATGGGAGGGCGCCTTCGCACGCAGCGCGGAGGATCATATTGCCGGAGCCAAGCGGCGCACCACCGCCAAACTGCCTTGCGCGGCAAAAGAGGAACTCACCCTCGCGCTCAAATTGGCTCCGGGAAACCGGGAGGCCCGCGTACTGCTGGACGACGCCATTTCCGAATGCGAGAACCTCCAGGGCAGTACCTGCGGCAAGGCCGAGGACCCGAAGACTTCCGACTACCGCACCGTCACTCAATACCTCGCCGATACCGATTCCTATGCCAGCACCGGACGGTTCGAGGATGCCGAGGCCTCGCTCGCGTCCGCGGACGCCCGCGCCAAGGGTTCTCCGCGGGTTCTGTTCACGCGCGCGAATCTCTTCATGGCGCGCAAGAAGCCTCTGCTGGCGCTGGCGGAGTTGGACAAGTTCACCGGTTGCGTTTCGGGGCCGGATGCCGAGAAGGGCGCGGCGCTCAAATCGAAGATCCGCATCACCCTGGAAAACGACAAGAAGCAGTTAAACAAAGCCATTTCGGATGCGGAAGCGGCGGGGGACTACACCTCCGCCATGAAGAAGCTGGATGAAGCGCTCGCACTGGATGATAGCGATGCGCAGTTTCTGCTGCGCGGCGGCATTGAAGCCTCCATCAACCGCCGCTACGACGATGCCGAGAAGTTCCTCCAGAGCTATCTCAGCCTGCCGGCATCGGTTACCGGCTCCAAACGCGCCGAAGTCATCAACCTGGCGCCCCTCGTGAAGCCCCGCCCGGCCGTGGGCGAAGGTGCCGCGAACTGGTTCAGCGGCTACAAGAGCCCTGCCGGGGTCTTTTACTGCCCCATCAGCCTCGCGCCCAGCGTCCACATCGCCGAAGTCCACGCCTCCCGAAAGCAGAACGCCGTGTGGCAGTGGGCGAACAATCGCCTGATCTCCGTGCAGACCACCACGCAGCAGGCGGCCGGCTTCAACGCCTATTTCGATTATTTCAAGGATGGCAGAGGCGTCCGCCGGATCAGCGAGAAGCCGTTCGATCCCAAAGAGGACCCGCCCGTGCCTGCTTTTACTCCCAACGGAGTCGTCTCCAAAGCGAGCGGCACGTTCCTGGCCCTGGCCAATCACCCGGCCATCGATCCGCTGATGGTCTCACGCCTGATGGGCAAGAACGTCGCTGTGGTGGTGACCGGCAATCCTTATTTCCAGCCCTTCGTCTGGAACGGAATCTACGCCTTCGTGGTGCAATACGATGACCAGAATCGCGTGGCCTCCGCGCACCTGATCGTGGACGAAGGCCAGCCTTCCTTCGACCTCGATTTCAAGTGGGACGGTCCGCGGTTGACGGAGATCGCCGAGCGTGGCGGCGCCGGCTACCGCCGCACCATGAACTATCGGGATGGCAGGCTGCTGGGGGAAATTGTCTCTTTCCACGGCAAGAACAGCAAGATCGAATACAAGTACATCGGAGACCGGTTGGCGTCGGCACATTGCGACGACGACCAATCGCTGGAAGGCCGGAGCCGCGATGTGGTTTTCCGGTAGGACTGAGGACGCGGAGCGCATATGATCAAGGCAATCTTCTGTTTGGCGGGACTTCTCACGGCGGGCCCGATTCTGGCACAGCCGCGACTCGGGCCACTGCCGCCGCTCCCGGGAACCAAGGCAGCCGCGGACGCCGCGCCGGAAGCTTCCACCATCGCAGGTCTGTACCGAACGCCGCAGGACGCGGCGCTGGTGGCCTTTCATAAGGCCTTCGAAGCTGCGGGGAGCCAGCAGTTCGACAATGCTATCTTCCTGATGCTGATCGCTCTCAAGCGGAATCCGGATTTGGATAAGGCGCTCTATGACCTCGGGATCCTCTCTGCGCGCGGGGGGCGCTGGGAGGACGCGATTCACTTCCAGCAGGAAGTCCAGACCCGCGCTCCCGCTTCCGAGACCGCCAAGTTGGCCGCGGTGGAGTTGAAACGCCTCATCGCAAACGCCACCCTGGACCGGACGCCCGAGGCAGCCACCCGCAAGAAGTACGACCGGCAACTGATCAAGACCCTGGGCGACTATGACCGGAAGCCGCAAGCCGAACTGAGCTCCCTGGAGCGGGTCAGGCTGCTGGAAGATATCGCCACCCTCATCAAGATCGACGAGAAGCGCTGGGAGGGCCATGCGCTCTCCGGCCGCGCGAACTTCGACAAAGGGGATTTCGCGGAAAGTCAGAAGCAACTGGGGCTAGCCGTGGGCCTTTCCGCCGCAGCCAACCGCCGCGGCCTGCAGAATGCCTTGGATCTGACGGGCGGCGAACTGAAGTTCGCCCAACTCAAGCTCAGAGCCGAAGAGTCCTGGAATCAGAAGGGTCAGAAGGATCAGAAATCCTATGAGGCGGCGGCAAAAGCTTACGCCGATCTGTGGGAACTCAAGCCCTACCTTTCCGAGACCGGGATGCGCGCCGCTACGGCCTATCTGCTTGCCGATAAAGTGGATCTCGCGTCCGCGGTGCTGATCCGCATGCGGCCCTTCGCTCAGCCGGATGAGGCACGCAAGATCACCGCAATGCTGAAGCAATTGGGGGAAGTTTCCCCGGAAGCCAAAGCTGATGCCGCTCGCGATGTGGCCCCCGCCACGCAGCAGGCTGACGATCTGGCCCTCCGGGTCCGCCGGGAAATCGGTTCGCTGGTTACGGACCAGATGGTGCTGGTCACCAGGCCCGAACCGGCGCTCCTGGCCGATTCTGAAAGCGTGGTGGGTGAGTCCTCTCTGGCCGTTCACGATCCCGAAATCAGCGGACGGCCCGAGCTTTACACCTCCAAGACCAGTCTGTTTGCCCTCTTCCAGTCCAATCTGCCGGCGGTGCCGGTGGCGCAGCAACCACCTCAACCGCCCCAGCCCGATGCTGCGCAGCCGACCGCACAGCCGTCCGCACCGTCGCCCGCGGTGGAGCCTTCGCGCCGTCCGGCGTTTCCGCCGCCGCCGCCCGTTCAGTCGCCCGCCGGACCGCAGTTGATCGTGGACGTGGTGACCAAACCTGCCAACGCTACCGTGGCTCTGGATAAGGACGATTCCCCGCTCAACTGCATCTCCCCGTGCCGGGTGAAACTCGGCATCGGCCGCCACACGCTCTCCGCCCGGTTGCCAGGCTACCGGGAAATGCTCAAGGTCTTCAACGTCAGTCGGGATTCCACCCGTTGGGAGTGGGAGATGGAAGCCAAGCGCGGCTCCGTGCAAGTCGATAGCCTCCCGCAACACCTCCCCATCTTTCTCAATGGTGTCGCTACCGGGCAATTCACGCCCGCGTCGTTGACCTTGAACGAAGGCGAATATGAGGTTGCCATTGAGCGCGGCGGGCAGCGCGAGACGCAGAAAGTCACCGTGGCCGATGGGTCCATCATGGCGGTCAAATTCTGATCTGGTCGCGAACTGTGAAGAGTTATCAGCGTTTCGCCCTCGCTCTGCTTCTGCTCGCCCCCTCCCCGTTGGTATTGCAGGCGCGGGAAGGCGGGTTGCGCGTCGTGATCGCAGAGGGCGAAGGCGCCAATAATAATTCCATCCATAGCAGCGCCAGTCGCCTGTTGGTTCGGGTTGTGGATGCCGCCGGTCCGGTTGAGGGTGCCCTGGTTGTGTTTACCGCGCCCGAAGGCGGGCCGACGGTGACATTCTCCGGCTCCGGCCAGACGGGGCAGGCGGTCAGCGATGCCTCCGGATTCGCGCTCTCCCCTCGCCTTGCCCCACTGAAAGAAAACGGGCCGGTGGAGATACGGGTCATGGCTACCAAGGGCGGCGAGTTCGCCAATGCGGTGGTCCACCAGATGAACCTCGGCCTCAACGAGCAGTCGCTCCGCGACGCGCAGTTGAATGTGCTGCAACTGGATGTGGCGGGAGACACCGGCACCCCTGTGGCGGACCCACTGCAACTGCACCTTCGTGTGGAGGATGCCGCAGGCCGCCCCGTCTCTGCCGCTACTGTCTCGCTCGTACTGCACAGCATCGACAGGGCGGGGAAGCGGCAGGAGTTGTGGCGCACCACCATGACCTCTGACGAACACGGCGAAGCCCGCTGCTCGGTGGTGAGGCCCAAGGGCAAACTGCGCTTCGAGTTTGCCGCCGAGGTCGAGCAGGGCGGGCGCCGCGCCACCCGGTTCTTCGACGCAAAGTGACTACCGCCGGTGCAATAACTCGCGGCCGCGCGGAATCGGACTCTGCGTTCCGGCGGGGCGCACCAGCATCAGGTCCGCCGCTCCCGTCAGGCGCTCGATCACGAGTTGCCCCTTCGCCTCCGGGTCCTTCGATTCAAACTCCAGGGTCAACGTGCCGCCGGCGCTACCAGGAGGTACGCGCAGTCGCAGGTCCACGTTCCGGTCTCCCGCGTAATCCGGTAACACGGCCCGGTAGCGTCCCAGTAACTCCCCGTTTTCCATCCAGAATTCGAGGATGACCCGGCGCGGTTCGCCGACGCCGTTGAACTCCTGCGAGCCTTCCAGGTAGGTCCAGACGCCGGTCATCGGGTTCTGGCTGGACGGGGGCCTTGCTTGGGCTCCGGCGAGGCTTCCCCCTGCTCCGGCACGCACCGGCACCAGCGGCGACGAACCGGAGGGACGCTGTTCCACGCTATCGATCAGAAGCTGGTAGTAGCGCGTCCAGAGTTTTCGCAGGGCCGCCGACACCTGGCTCTCCGAATCCAGGTACGCCAGGGGAGATATCACCGGCGCAGGCGCGGAATTGCCGAAGGAAAAGTCCGGCGGGATCTGCGAGCGGCGCAGATCCTGCAATTTGCCCACCTCGTCCCGTTCCGGTCTCACGTTGCGCCGCATGGCGACCCAGTCCGCGGAATTGCGCAGCGCCTTGAGCTTGGATTGCAGCATATTCAGGTTGACCCCGAGCAGCACCACCTGATCCTGATAGACTGCCGATTGCGTCACGACGGGTTCGCCACGCGGCGCGGCGGCTCTTTGCTTTTCAATGTGGGTGGAAAGCGCCTGGTTATAGGTGCGCCGGCTATCCAGAAAATCCAGGTAGGCTGCGAGCGCCTGTTGAACCAGCAGGCGTGCATCCGCCATCGGGAGTTGGAATGCCCGCTCTTCCAGTCCCTTCACTGCCTGGCTCCATTGCACCCATGCGCCGGCCACCTTTTCCGCGCTCGCCGCGATCAGTGGCTGTGCGTAATCCGGCGGCGCTTCGAGCACTGCTTCCTGCGCCTGCAGGGTCCCGCCGAGAAGTGCCATCGCAAGCGGGAGAACGTGCCGTTTACTGGCCCGCAAAGGAAACATCCAATACCTCGATTCCGCAGGGTTGTGCAGCGGCGATTGCCAGCCTCGCCGAAGTGACCGCGCCCGAGCGCTTCGGGTCCGCGTTGGCCCGCGCCAAAATGGCCCGCTTCAGGCAGATCTGAAACGGTGCTTCAAAGAGTGCTGCAGTCTGATAGCGGTTGAGATCGATTCCGTTTTGCCTGGCGGAGTCGCGGAAGACCCGCCACTTCTCCGGCGGAGACATCAGCACGGCGAAGTACCGGCTCACATCCAGGACTACTTCGCGCGCCTGCCAGTCCGGAGCTTCCAGCAGGTAGCGCGCGAGCGAGCGATCCTCGCGATCCAGCAACGCAAGTAAGCCGTGTTGCGCCTGCACGACTTGCGGAAACTCGCTGCGGGTATCGTCCGCGAAGGAGAGTTGTATGGTGCCCAGATCCACGCGGACCTCTTTCCCGCCGCTCCCGTGCGGAGGCGGCGCCGCCAAATTGTCGGGAACCGCTACCAGAGGCATTACCTTTCGCACCGGCGCCTCGCCCGGCGCAGGCTGAAAATACGCTACGCGCGGGGGTAGGGGCGGCGCCGCGGCGGTGTGCCGGACCGGGCTCCACAAGAGAAAAATCAGCGAGTGCAGCAACAGGCTTCCGCAACGGCAATTCCAGGACAAGGGCCGTTCGGCCTCCCAGTGCAACACCTTCCCCATATCATGGCGTCCGTCGTCGGGTTGGGGGAGCGCGGGCAGCATGGCAGGGAGACTCGTGACCGGCGTGGGCAATTCCGCTACTTGCGCGAGAGTACCTCCGATCCCACCGGAACGAAGCTGTCGCCGGATTGTATCCGCTCGATCAGCAGCCGGCCATCGCCTGCGAGTTTCACCGTCAATTCGCCTTCCGCCGCCGGCGCCACCGATCTCCAGTGCAGCTTCGCCGAGTTCGCCGAGGTAAACGAGCCTTCCAGGGTCAGTTGCACCTCATGCACGCCGCTCTTCACCGGCAGGCGGGCGGAATAAGAGCCGCGCAGTTTGCTGCCTTCGTCGTGGAGTTCCAGGGTAACCGTGCCGGGTTCGGCAAAGCCGGTCCACCCGTTCGGCTGGCTGCGGTAAACCCACGCTCCGGCGAGCGGGGAGCTCTTTTCTGTCTTGGCTGGAGCAGGCGAGCCCTTGGCCGGAGCGGGCGAACCCTTAACGGGCACGGACGAGTTCTTCGCCGCGCCTGCCGTGCCTTTCGCCGGTTTCGAACTGCCGCTCTTGGCGGTAGCCGGAGCGGCGGCTCTGCTGGCTGCATCCACCGAAAGGTGCATTTCCGAGTAGAGTCGCGCGTAATCGCCGCGGCGCCGGATCGAAGCTTCCCGCTCGTCGTTGTAGTCCTTGAGAATCGCATCCAGATCGGTCTGCTGTTTCTCCAGCAGACGGCGCAATGCGCCCGGATCGCTCTGTAGAT
This sequence comes from uncultured Acidobacteriia bacterium, assembly GCA_903876865.1. Classification (GTDB taxonomy): domain Bacteria; phylum Acidobacteriota; class Terriglobia; order Bryobacterales; family Bryobacteraceae; genus Solibacter. The sequence continues at coordinate 3,687 of CAIRBY010000406.1, read as the reverse complement.
TGTTGAGCGTGCGGATCTGCCGCGCGATGTTGTTCTGCAGGTTGATCAGCCGGTTCCGTTCTTCTTCCAGGTGGCGGCGGACGAGAACGTTCTCCTCCCCCGGAAACTCCCGGATCATCTCTTCGACAGAATCCTGCTCGCCCAGGATGCGCGTCTGGTCCTGTTCCAGATCGCCTTTCATCTTCTCCACGGGGAGGTTCCCGGCCCCCAGTTCCGCCAGCCTGCTGCGCAGTTGGCCGGTCCGCGAAATCAGCAGCCCCAGATACACCTGCCGCTTTTCCATGGCCTCGTTCGCCAGCGCCGCCCTGCTGTCGATGCGGCGGTGCGCCTCGGCCGGGCTTACCTTGTGCAAGTCGCGCTCGAGTGCGGGATCGGCGTGCAGCCAGGCATCTTCCGCTTCCATGAACGCAACTTCGGCGGTGGCCAGATCCTGCGGAACGGCAGTCAGGGTCTGAGCCGGCGCGAGGGGCGCCAGCAGGCAGCAGATCCATCCCGCCAGAACGAACGGTGGCCTTCGCATTTAGTCCCCGAGGCCCCCGCCCCTGCCCCCGCCCTTGGTCCCCGGTTTGCCCGGCAATGCTTTGGTGTCGGGGCGCTTGCCGTTGCAGACCTCCTGCGCCGCGTTGCGCTTCTCTTCGTAGTAGGCGTGCGCGTTGACGCGATACTCGTCCAGGCTGCTCATCTGTTTCCGCACAGCGATCAGATGCACCGCCAGCACCGCCTTGGTGTTGTTGACGGATTGAGTGACCTCGTCGAACTTCTTCTGGTCGGCGGTCAGTTTGGTTTCGCTCTCCTGCAGGTCCGTGATGATGGCGTCGATCTGGGCAAGAATGCCGGCGGTGTGGTCCTGATTCTCCAAGGCGGCCTTCTTCACCAGCAGTTCTTCGTGCTCGCGTTTGTCCGCATCGATCAGGGTTTTCGTGATCTTCAAATCCTGTTCGCTCACCGCGAGCGATTTTTCCCCGATCTGCACGCGCCGCAGTTCGGTTTCCTCCCAGTTTTTCAAATACGGCGCCATGGCCTCCAGCCAGGAATCCAGATCCTTCTCGGTCCGGTCGATGAGGCCATTGATGCGGCTGATCTGGCACACCTTGGTCTTCAGCAGGCGGTTGACCTGCGCCATGTTATCGGCATCGGTCTTGGTGTAGGAGGCCTTGAGATCGTCCGCTGTTCGCAATAGCCCTTCGAACGGATCGTCGTGATCGGGAGCCTGATTCTGTGCTTCCGCCGCAGCGGGTCGGGCAGGGGTCGTCTGAGCGCGAACCGCGACCGAGAAAGCCAGTGGCAGAAGCAGGGCGAATGCGGTCTGAGTTCTCATAGTGGCAGTCTTATGCATTAGGGCGTAATTTGAAAAGAGAATGTGCGGACGGTGTTGCCGTCCACGGTCAGCCTGACCTCATAATTTCCAGACGCGGGCTGGTTGTGAAACGGCACCAGATCGTCGATTTTCAGGCTGGTGGAATCGTGTCTGACCCCTCCCACCCACCATTCGAGGCGCAATTTCGTTCTTGCCGATGGCGGCTTTCCACCGTTGACCATCGCCTTCAGGTCGCCATACGCCAACTCGCCGAGCCTCGGGTCCATCAGCGCGAATTGCTGGCCTTCGCGGAGTGCGTTTTCCCTGGAGAAGACCTGAATGCTGTACCCCGCTGCCGGGTTGGGCGGCGGAGGCTGCTGGCGGGGTGTGGGCAGGACCGGTCTATCTGGTTCAGTGGGCCTGGTGCGCACCTCCGGCTTCTTCGTAGAGTCAAACGGGTTCCCTTTTGGCGGTCGCACCGGGTCCGGTACTACCGGCTTGTTCCTGATTTCCTTGGTCGCAGGAGGTGGGGGCGGCGGCGGGAAATCTGGCTCCACCTTGATCGGCTTCGGCTGCTCCACAGGCGGAGGAGGAGGTTTGTCTTTCAGTGCAACGTACCCCACGGCTCCGAGCAGCGGCAGTGCAAGCCCAACGGCAAGCAGAGCGAAAGAGCGTTTTTTCTGGCCCGGTTCGGAGGTCGCAATCAAACCGGCGCCCAGTGATCCGACGAAACTGCGGCAGGAATCGAAGCGCCGTTCCGGTTCCCGTTCCAGGGCGCGCAGGATCGGGGAATCGAAGCTCGGGGGCAGGCGGGGATCTACCCGCGTCGGCGGCAGCAGGCCGGATGACAGGCTCGCCGCGCCGGAATCCGCAGCCGTGCGCCCGTACGGAGCCTGGCCCGTATAGAGCCAGTAGGCGATCATCCCCAGCGCGTACTGGTCGGAGCGCGCGTCGATCGCGGCCGTGTTGCGCAGGTGCTCGGGCGAGAGGAAGCCATGCACCAGATTCGCCGGCAGGGTTCGCCCCGCATCCCAATGCGCCAGCGGGGAAATGCCGAAATCTGCAATCTTGACGCCCAGCGGCGTGAGGTAGATCTCAGAGGGTTTCAGGTCCCCGTGCACCACACCCCGGTCATGCGCGAAATCCAGGGCCCGCGCAATCTCACTCAGGATCGTGTTGGCCTCTTCCATGGAGAAGCGCCGTGAAGCCAGCGCTGTCTGGAGAGTCTCCGCATCGACAAACTCGGACGTGATGAATGCCTCGCCCGCTTCATCGATCACTTCCAGCACCGTGACGATGCGGGGATGGTTGAGCGTTAGTGCCTGTCTCCCGGCCGCCAGGAACCGGTCACGGTCGGATTGCCAGAAAGGGGATTCCGGTCCAGTCAAAGGGACATACTGGCGGATCGCGACCAGTCCCTGCGAAGTCTCCGCGGCATATACCGTTCCCGCGGCACTGGAACCGACACTTCGGATCAGGCGATATCCGTCAATAGAACCCACGTTTGCCTCTTGCCCAGAACCGATGGCTGAACTGTTGGGGTGAGATAACTCACACTCACCCGGAATCTTACGAAATACTATCACCGTGGGCCAACATTGTCACGGACGATTAGGCGGCCCCGTTGCCCGCTTAGCGGGATTTTAGAGTTTGTAGCTCCAGCACGAACTCGCTGCCAGCGGAGAACGAAACCTGAGGCGCCTTGGTGTTGAGTTTGAGTGCCGGTGCCGAGCCGGGAGTGAAAACGCTGGAGACCAGTTTGCCGGCGCCCCCGCGGCTGCTCAGTTCCACGGCGTTGCCGTCCTCATCCACATCCGCGCGGTGCTGGCTATTGCTCGCACTCACCAGGGCGACGTTGACATTGAGCGTGCTGCCGGCCAAATGCAGTTTGCGGAGATCGAATTGCACGTACGATAACTTGCCGCCGGCGCCACCAGCTTTGACCTCGCGAACCTCTCCCTCGAGGATTCCGTTCTGGTAATCCCCAGGTTCCAGTATCCGCGCCGAAACCAGATCCCCTTTCCGGCTGAATTTCGAGGTCAGGGGCGCTAGCAGGCGCACCTTGACCGTGCCGTTGGCCGGAACCGCCGGCCGTTCCGGGGTCTGGGCCCGTACCGCCCCCGTCACAAGGCAAGCCGCCAGTGTGAGTGCGGCGATTCGATGGTGAGAGCAAATCCGTGTGACCAACTGGCCCTCCTAAGACGGTGAAGCCCCGTGTAACTAGCAATCGTACTGGATTATAGCCCCGCGCGCGGCAGGAAAAACCGCCGATTTCATGGCAATATCCCTTCTGGCGCAGGTTACCCCGCACCTGCAAGCCGACGCCACTACGGAAATCGAATCGAGCTATCATACGTGAGCGGACGCATTCCCGAATCCTCAATCGGGAT
>CAIRBY010000405.1 GCA_903876865.1 uncultured Acidobacteriia bacterium | reverse complement strand
GAGGCCAGGAAAGCGCTCAGGTCGGCGGCGCCGAGAGCGTTGACGATGCGGAGGATGCGGCCCTGGTAGGGGAAGAGGCTGCCCGCGGGGTCGCGGAAGCTGGCGGCGAGCGGACCCGCCGGGGCTTGCTCGGGAATCAATCGCGTGGGCCTTTTCGGCCGCGAAACCAATCGGAGATGGAGCGCGAATAGAACATCAGGCCAACAATTCCGGCGGCGAGCATCTGCCACACCAGTGCGCTCGTGCCGGGAGGGTTGTGTGCACTAGCGGAGCGCTCCGTTCCAAACGTTACCAGCGCCAGCAGAAATGGAGTGCGCAAGTGGCCCTGAACCGATAGTAGGAATCCTGGTTTTCGCATGAGTTGAGAGCTATAGAACCAATGCTCAGATTTGACTGTAGCATACTCAAAACAAAGGAAAAACCAAACCAGTACTAAAGATAGTCTAGCTCTTTCGGGTCATACCAAAAGGCTGTAGAGATCCACGGCAGAGGGGTGGCAGTTTTGCGTTACCAAACTTCCGGCGGCATGGTCAGAGCATCCCGGGAATGCTGTAGGTTTCGTACATCGAGGCAGCGTTGGCGGCTGTAACCATAACAGATTGCAGCAGATACTCCTTTTCCGGCCGGAACCCCGGGTCATGCAGCAGGCGCAACGCAATCTCAGCCGCCTTATCCACGCAGAGTGGGTAGACAAACGTAGCCGCCAGTATGCCATCCAGTACCTTCCGTATCCCGCCTGCAGTACCACCTAAGCCATCGACCCCGACAAAACTCATCTCTTTTTCCCGTCCCAGTTCCTTGGCGGCGAGATAGGCGCCGATCGCCATGGGGTCGTTATGGCCGTAGACCACGTCGATGCGGGGTTGGGCGCGCAGGACTTCAGTCATCCGGTCCTTGGCCTTGGCCTGAATCCAATCCGCCACGGGGTCGGCCACGATTTTGATCTCCGGGTAGCGATCGAGGATCTCGCGGGCGCCGCGATCGCGGTTGATTTCGCCTTCCACACCGAGCAAGCCGCGCATGGCGACCACATTGCCCCGGGGCTTGCCGTATTTCTTCGTCAACTGGTCCACGATGAACTGCCCTGCGAGGCGGCCGATGGCCACGTTGTCGCTGTGCACATAGGAGGTGTAGTTGGGCTGCAGGATGTCGCGTTCCAGACAGATCACGGGGATTTTGGCCTCCATGGCCTGGCCCATGACGGCAGTGAGGGCGGCGCGTTCGTTGGGGGCGACGATCAGCAGGTCGGGCTTCTGGCGGATGAAGGTTTCCACCTGCGCGACCTGCTTGCTGTTGTCCTGCTGGGCGTCGCTGATCACGAGTTTGAGATCGGGTTGGGCGGCGAGCAGTTTGGTGAGGAAGGCGTTCTGGGCGGCGCGGTAGGGTTCGGCGTTGTTGGCCTGGCTGAACGCCACCACGAACTGGCGCTTCGGCGGGTCGCCCGTGGGGACGCCGGCAGGGGCGCAGGAGGACAGAAACAGGGCCAGCGACAGGGCCGTGCCACCGAGGACAGGGAGAAGTTTCGCACGCTTCATCAGTTGGTATTCCTTTCGCGCTGCACCGCCACGGCGAGCACGATGATCACGGCTTTGATCATCATCTCCACATTACTATCCACGTTGTTGAGACGCAGCATATTCGTGAGAACTCCCATAATCAGGGTGCCGATGATGGTGCCGGAGATGGAGCCCTGCCCCCCGGAGAGGCGCGTACCGCCGATGACGACAGCGGCAATGGCATCGAGTTCATAAGCGACTCCGGCATTGGGATTGCCCTGGTGATTTTCGGCGGCGTAGAGCACGCCTGCACAGCCCGTAAAGAGGCCGGAGAGCAGGTAGGCCGCAATTTTGGTGGAGCGTATGGGCAGCCCGGCGTAGAGCGCGGCCTTTTCGTTATCGCCCACGGCGCGCACGTGGCGGCCGAAGACGGTACGGGCGAGCACGGTCCAGGAGACGGCGGCGGCGAGCGCATAGGCGCCGATCACGACCGCCTTTTCGCGGAAGGCGGCAGCGAACTCGGCGGCCAAATCGCGGCCGAAGCCGATATCGATGTTCTGGTTGCTGGTGAGCCACTTGGCGAGGCCGCGCACGCCGATCATGGAGGCGAGCGTGACGATGAAGGGCTGAATTCCGGTGGTGGCGATGACCACGCCGTTCAGCAGCCCGGCGAGCGTGGAAGCGGCCACGGCGGCCGCGATGGCGACCGCCATATGCGTGGTGTAGCCGCGGGTGAGGAACATGGCGGCGACCGCGGTGGAGAAGGCGAGGATGCTGCCCACGCTCAGATCGATGCCGCCGGTGAGAATCACGAACGTCATGGAGAGCGAGATGATGCCGATCAGCGAAACCTGGCGGAGGATGTCGGTGAGGTTGCCGGCCTGCAGGAAGATGCGAGAGCCATCGGCGGCGGTGGGGCTGATGAGCACGGCGAGCAGGAGGAGCGCCGCGAGTGCGACGAGGCGCTGCGCCTTTTTGAGAGGGGGAAGGTGAAGCATCAGCATGGCTGGGCTGCATTCGCCGCCACATTCGTGGCTGCGTTCATGATCTTCTCTTGCGTGGCTTCGGCGGCAGCGAAGCGGGCAGCGAGGCGGCCTTCGTGCAGCACCAGAATGCGGTCGCAGCAGCGCAGCAGTTCGGGCAACTCCGAACTGACGAGGATGAGGCCGGTCCCGACGGCGGCGAGTTCCTGGATGAGGCGGTAAATATCCTGCTTGGCGGCGATATCGATGCCGCGGGTGGGGTCGTCCAGAAACAGGATGGCGGGGTTGCGGAGCAGCCAGCGGGCCAGCAACACCTTCTGCTGATTGCCCCCGCTCAACTGGCTGACCGGCGCGGCCAGCGAGGGGCAAGTGAGAGCGAGACGGCGCATCACCGGGGCGAGTTCGCTCTGTTCCTCTTGGCGGCGGATCCAGCCGAAGCGGCTGAGGCGGCCGAGCACGGCAAGGGTCGCGTTTTCGAGCACGCTCATGCGCATCATGAGGCCTTGCAGGCGGCGGTCCTCGGGGAGCAGTCCGATTGCGCCGGCGTGGGTGAGGGTGCCGCTGGTGATGCGGTCCATGCCAGTGAGGGCGGCGCCGAGCGCGCTGCGTCCGCTGCCGACGAGTCCGGCGATGCCGAGCACTTCGCCGCGGTAGAGGTCGAAGGAGACGTTCTTGAGCTTGGCCGTGCAGAGGTTGGAGGCGGTGAGGAGGGGCTCTTCCGAATTGCGGGAGGCGGGCGAAGACATGCCGCGCGGGGCGAGTTGCAACTCGCGGCCGACCATCAGGCGGATCAGTTCCGCGGGGGTGGTGTGCGGCACCTCCACGGTGCCGGCGGTAGCGCCATCGCGCAGGACGGTGGCGCGGTCGCAGATGCGGAAGATCTCATCCATTTTGTGGGAGACGTAGACGATGGAAACGCCGCGACTTTTGAGCGTGGCGATGAGGGCGAAGAGGCGTTCGGCGGCATCGTCGAAGAGGCTGCTGGTGGGTTCGTCGAGCAGCAGGATGCGGGCGTCCATGCTGAGGGCGCGGGCAATCACGAGCAACTGGCGCTGGCCGATGGAGAGCGCGGCGGCGGGCAGGAACGGGTCCATATGCAGGCCCACCTGGTCGAGGAAGGGGGCGCAAAAGGCGCGCATCCGCGAGGGTGCGATCCACTGGCCTTCGGGGAAATGCAGGTTGCCGATGACGATGTTCTCGGCGAGTGTGAGGTGCGGGAAGAGATCGAGTTCCTGGTAGACGATGCCGATGCCGAGGCGCTGCGCATCGAGCGGTGAGGCGATGCGGACGGGCGCGCCATCGAGGGAGATGCTGCCGCCATCGGCGGGCGTGGAGCCGGCGAGGATGCGCGCGAGGGTGCTCTTCCCCGCCCCGTTTTCCCCCATGAGCGCGTGGACCTCGCCGGCGCGGAGGCTGAAGGAGGCGGCGTTGAGAGCGCAGACGCCGCCGTAGCGTTTGGTGATCGCTACGGCTTGGAGGTGCTCCGGCAAGCTAACATTATGCACGTTTTCGGGCGGCGGTTTCGGGCGACAATAAGGCATGAAACTCATCTGGGCCGCCTTGCTTGCGGCTCCGTTCGCCTGGACGCAGACTCCGCCCTTGTACAAGAACGCGGATGCGGCACTGGAGAAGCGCGTGGACGACCTTCTCTCTCGCATGACCCTGGCAGAGAAGATCTCTCAGATGATGAACGACTCCCCGGCAATCGACCGGTTGGGTGTTCCCGCGTACAACTGGTGGAACGAGTGCCTGCACGGGGTGGCGCGCGCGGGGCGTGCGACGGTCTTCCCGGAACCGGTGGGCCTGGCGGCCACGTGGGACCCGAACCTGATCTTCCACATGGCAACGGCGATCAGCGACGAAGCGCGCGCCAAGCACAATGAGTTCATACGCCAGAACAAGCGCAACATCTATCAGGGCCTGACGTTCTGGACGCCCAACATCAATCTGGTGCGCGACCCGCGCTGGGGCCGCGGCATGGAGGCGTATGGCGAAGACCCGTATCTGGTGGGGCGCATGTCGGTACAGTTCGTGCAGGGCCTGCAGGGCAACGATCCGAAATATCTGAAGACGATCGCGACGGCGAAGCACTTCGCGGTGCATAGCGGTCCGGAATCTTCGCGGCACAGTTTCGACGCGGTGGTGGACGACGCGGAATTGTTCGAGAATTACCTGCCGCATTTCGCGGCGGCGATCCGCGAGGGCGGGGCGCAATCCGTGATGTGCGCGTACAACCGCGTGAACGGCGATCCGGCGTGCGCGAATCCGCGCCTGGAGGGCGAGATCCTGCGCAAGCAGTGGGGCTTCAGCGGCTATGTGGTCTCCGATTGCGGCGCAATCGACGACATCTTCCGCGGGCATAAAGTAGTGACGAGCCTCGCGGCGGCGGCGGCCAAGGCGGTGAAAGCGGGCACGGATCTGGATTGCGGCACCGAATACCGCGCGCTGGCGCAGGCGGTGGAGCAGAAGCTGATTCAGGAAAGCGAGATCGATGTATCGGTGCGCAGGCTGCTGACGGCGCGCTTCCGCCTAGGCGTGTTCGACCCGCCGGAGCGGGTGCCGTTCTCCAAAATTCCCTACTCGGGGGTGGAAAGCGCCGCGCATCAGGCGCTGGCGCTGGAAGCGGCGCACAAATCGATCGTGCTGCTGAAGAACGCGGGCGGTGTGCTGCCGCTGAAGAGGAGCTTGAAGACCCTGGCGGTGATCGGGCCGAACGCGGACAACGTGGAAGTGCTGCTGGGCAATTACAATGGCGAGCCTTCGGCTCCGGTGACGCCACTCGCGGGATTGCGCGCGAAACTGGGCGATAAGACGAAGATCATTTACGCGCAGGGCACGGAACTGGCCTCGGAATTGCCGGCGCTGGAAGCGGTGCCGGCTTCGGCGCTGTTCACCTCCGAAGGCGCGGACCGCAAGCCCGGCTTGGAGGCGGAATACTACAACAGCGCGGCGTTCAACGGACAGGCCTATCGCGTGCCGGGGAAGCCCCTGGTGCAGCCGCCCGCCGGCATCAAGCCGCTCTTCACGCGCATCGACGCGCAGATCAACTTCAAGTGGTGGGACAAGGCTCCGAGAGCGGACATGGACGACGATAACTTCGGCGTCCGCTGGACCGGTTTCCTCGCGCCGCCCGTAACCGGTAAGTACCAGTTAGGCGGGCTCGGAATGAACGCCTTCGAGATTTATCTCAACGGTAAGTTGCTGACCCGCGGAGATAATATCCACGAGCGCAACTACAGTTACGAAACGGTGGAGCTGGAAGCCGGCAAGTTATACCCGATCCGGGTGGACTTCCACGAGTTTCTGCAGGATGCCGATATGAGGCTGGTGTGGGCGCTGCCGGGACACGACCTGATGCCGGCGGCGCTCGATGCCGCGCGGCAGGCGGACGCGGTGGTGATGTTCCTGGGCCTTTCGCCGCGCCTGGAAGGCGAGGAGATGAAGGTGCCGGTGGCGGGCTTTGCGGGCGGCGACCGGGTGGATATCGGCCTGCCGTGGGTACAGGAAGAACTGCTGCAGAAGGTGATGGCGGTGGGCAAGCCCGTCGTGCTGGTTCTGCTGAACGGGAGCGCGCTCTCCGTCAACTGGGCGCACGACAACGTGCCGGCGCTGGTGGATGCCTGGTACCCGGGGCAGGCGGGCGGCACCGCGATCGCCGACGTGCTCTTCGGCGATTACAATCCGGCGGGACGG
>CAIRBY010000404.1 GCA_903876865.1 uncultured Acidobacteriia bacterium | reverse complement strand
GGATCGCGCGTGCCCAGATTCTGCTCGCGCCACGTGATTGCCATCTGCAGCCACACGTCCGCTTCGGCAAACTCCCCGGCCGCGGCGCGCACACTGGTGAGGCGTTTGAGAATGTCGTAGCGCAGCGGGGTGTCTTTCGGCGTCTGCTGCACCGCTTCCCACGCGCCCGTGAATGCGACGCGAGCCGCCTCGTAATCGCCCTTCAGGTAGGCTGCGTTGCCGTCTTTGATCAGGTCCTCCTGCGCCCAAAGGCCGCAGGCGAGCCACAGCAGTAACCCGCCAATCCGCCACTTCATAACCGCTTCATCGTACTACGGGGGCACCCTCGGATTAGGGCATCACCCGGTAGAGATCGTAAGCGTTCACTTCGCCGCAGCCCAACGCAAACGGCAGATACCCGAAGTGATTCGAGTAGAAGCCGGCGTGCAATCCGCGATTCAGCACAAACACGCCGCAGCGTTCATCCTTCTCCGTATTCAGCAATTCCAGCCGCAGCGGCAGCCTGCGCAGCATTCCGTAATAATCCAGGCGGCTGATCACCAGATAATCGCCCGGCTCCGGCAGCGGCGGCGTATTCGCCAGCGCACGCGCGCCCGCATCCTCGGCGTAACTCAGGAACGCCCACTGCCCCCCGGCCCACACCTTCAAGCCGCGGCGTAAGCGCGGCGAGATCATCCGCTCCACCGCCGCCCGCTGCGAACCTGCCAGGGTGGCATCGCCCACCACGATCGCGGCGCCGCACAGCCAGCCCGACGCCACCAGCAGTGCCAGTGTGAGCGGCCAGCGCGGCTGCCGCAGTTTGCCCGCATGGAGCACAATCAACAGCGCCGCCGCGGGCACGCCGGGCAGCAGATACTTCGCCGCCATCTGCACGTAGGGCAGCGCCACCAGGCCGCTGCACAACCACACCGTCAGCGGCAGCGCATACGGCACGCCGCGCAACAGCCAGGCGCACGCCGCCACGAAGCACAAGCCCAGCGCCGCCGGCACGGCATACTGCGCCAGATTCGGCGAGTGAACGCCCACCGCGAGCCCGATGCCGAGCGCCGCCACGCCCGCCACCGCCGCCGCGAATTTCCAGCCGCGCGAGAGCAGCGCGTAGGCGAGCAGCGGCCCCGTCATTGCCTGGAATCCCAGGAACGAAGCCAAATTGCGCGGCACGTTGCGCCACTGCGTCAGCAGTTGCACCGGGGAACGGAGTGCGGAATCGGCGCCGCGGGTCAAGAGGTCGGAGGCGACCACCAGCAGCACAGCGAGAGCCAGCGGCCACCAGCGCGAAGCCGCGCGACGCCAGTCCGAGGGCATCACCAACAGCGCGCCCGCCGCCAGCATCGGAGCCGTACTCGCGCGGCACAGCACTGCCGCGCCGAACAGCACTCCCGCCGCAACGCCCGCACTCACCCGCCCGGCATCACGATAGGCGAGCAGCCGCTCCATCGCGGCCAGGCCGAAGGCGAGCGCCATCACGTCCGGCATGGTGGTCGAGGCCATCGCCAGTGTCACCGGATTGGCCGCCACCAGCATCCCCACCGCACCCGCCTGCCGCGCGTCGCAGCCCAACCGCCGCGCCACCGCGACCGCCGCCCCGAGCAGGCCGCAGAGAATCAAGAACTGATAGAGATGCGCCAGCCACTCACGATTGCCGAGCGCCGCCACCGGAGCCAGCACATACGCGGGCAGCGTGCCGCCCAACAGATACTGCGAGAGTTTGTAGCGCTCGCCCGCATTCCACACCTGTTCGAAATCCGCGGGATGGCGCGGGTCCGCCAGCGCATGGCGCGCCTCGCGCAGAAACAGCGGGTCGTCGATGGTGAAGGGCTTGTTGAGAAACGGGAGCAGCAAAAACGCTGCCAGAACCATCGCGGGCGCGGAAAGGCGCCAGGTCACCCGCGCAGCCTCGCCAGATAGATCAGCTGGTAGCCCAGCAGTCCGGGGAGGAGTTTCGTGAAGACCGCGGTCACCGCCGTAATCACACGCATCAGCGGATTGGCGGGGTCCAGACCGAGCACCAGTTCGAGCGGCATCACCGTCGTGCGGGCCTCCAGAATCTCCCAGCCGCCCTCTTCCAGCATCGCCCGCGCGCTCTTGCGCGTGTAGAAGTGCAGGTGCGTGCGGTCCAGAATGCCGCGGTCCGTGTAGGTGAAACGGCCGAAGAGCAGACCCAGCCGCACCGTGATGTTGGCCACGTTCGGCACCGAAACCACCAGGCGCCCGTTCTCTTTCAAGGTGGGGCGCACTTCGCGCAGCAGGCTCTCCGGCTGCAGCAGGTGCTCCAGCACGTCCAGGAGCAGCACGCGGTCGAACCTGCGCCCTTCCAGGCCGCGCTCCAGCGTGGGTTGCGGCGCATTCAGATCGGCCGAGATGTATTTCTCCAGCGCCGTGTGCTCGCCCGCCGTGGGCAGCGCATCCACGCCGACGATGCGGTTGCCGTCCCGCTTCAGTTCCGCCGCGAAGAAGCCCTCGCCGCAGCCCATATCCAGCACGTCCTGCCCGCTGCCCACCAGCCGCCGCGCCATGTAATGGCTGCTGTGCTTGGAGTGCTTGATCGGGTAGTGAACGAAGTATTCCTGAAACTCCGGCGCGCGCACCACGCTGCGGCACGTCTGCCGGTAGCGCCACACCGAGCGCACCACGTCCTTGGCATACTTCAAGCCGTCCACTCGGCACAACTCCGTCCCGTAATAGGTCGGAATCGGCGTCTCGGTGATTTTCATCTTCTGGTGATGCAGCTTGATGATGATCTCGGTGTCGAAGTGGAAATCATCCGTCATGCGCGAAAAATCCAGCTGTGCCAGCGCGTGCAGATTATAGGCGCGGTAGCCGCTGTGGAACTCGGTCAGGTTCAGTCCCAGCGCGCGATTTTCCAGGATGGTCAGCACGCGGTTGCCGAGGAACTTGTACAGCGGCATGCCGCCCTTCAGCGGACCGCCGTGGGTCTTCATCATGCGCGAACCGAAGACCGCGTCCGCCTCGCCGGTCACGATCGGGTGGTAGAGTTGCGCCAGAATCTCTGGAGCGTACTGCCCGTCGCCGTGCAGCAGCACCACGATATCGAAGCCCTTCTCGATAAAGTACTGGTAGCCTGCCTTCTGATTCCCGCCGTAACCCAGGTTTTTCCGATGCTTGAGCACCTGCAATTTGGGCAGGTCGTTCATGATCTTGACGCCCATCGCCAGCTCGAACGTGCCGTCCGGACTCGCGTCGTCAAACACCAGAACTTCTTCGACGTTGCTCCACACGCTCGGCGGAATTCGCCGCAGCACCGGCAGCAGCGTGGACGTGGCGTTGTAAGTGACTACCAGGATGCCGATCCGCTTCCCCTGACATCCGGCAATAGACGGGTCGGCGTGCCGGGCGAAGGCCGGGCGCGGCTCGTACCCAAGTCCTGTGGACGTAGTGGATTCGGTCATGTTGTTCGCTTCCAGAACAAGTATACAGGGATGCCCGCGGCAATTAAAAACGTACCCGCCACCGCCGGGCCGGGTGTGGCAATAAAAGTGTTGATTACAAAGCCAGTTGCCACCGCCGCAAAGACCGCCAGCGTGACCGGATACCCACTCATGCGGTAGGGCCGCGCGCGCCCGGGTTGCCGCCGCCGCAACACCGCCAGGCCAAGCGTGGTCAGGGCATAGAACACCCACGCCGCAAACATGGCGTAGGCCGCCAGCGTCTCATAGGTGCCGGTCACGGCCAGGAGCGCGCTCCATGCGCCAAACAACAGGATCGAAATATAGGGAGTCTGAAAGTGCGGATGAATCGCCGCGAAGGGTTTAAAGAAGAGCCCGTCGCGCGCCTGCGCGAAGTAAATGCGCGGCGCCGTCATGGCCCAGCCGTTGATCGCGCCCACGATCGAAAGCAGAATCGTGAGCGAGACGAAACTCCCGCCGATCTGCCCCAGCGTCCGCTCCGCCACCAGCGCGCCCACACGCGGCGTCGCGGCAATTTCCGCCACGGTCAGCACGCGCAGGTACGCCAGATTGGCCAGCAGGTAGATCGCAATCGCCAGCCCGACGCCGAGCGCGAGCGCGCGAGGCAAGTTGCGCTTCGGGTCCTTGACCTCCCCCGCTACGAAGCTCAGCGCCACCCAGCCATCGTAAGAGAGCACGCAGGAGATCATCGCCACCCCGAAGCCGCTCAACGTCACCGCTCCCGGAACCTGCGCCGCGGCGTGCGGCGGCGCCAGGAAGGAGGCGACTACGAGTATGCCAAGCGCGCCCACTTTCATCAGCGTGAAGCTCTTCTGCACGGCCGCGCCCAGAGTCACGCCGCGATAGTTCACCAGCGTGATCACAGCGATCAGCCCCACCGCCACCGCCTTCGCCGCCACGTCGGAGAGGGGCAGAAAGTAGCCCAGGTAGGTCGCGAAAGTGATGCCCAGCCACGCCACCGCCGCCGGAATCACCACGCAGAAATAGGTCCAGCCGCAGAGGAAGCCGAGCAGCGGACCGTAGGCTTCGCGCAGGAATACATACTGGCCACCCGTCGCTGGGATCATCGCGCCCAGTTCGGCGTAGGCCAGAGCGCCGAAGAAAGAGATCACCCCCGTGAAGAGCCACGCCGCCAGAATCCAGGCTGCGGAAGGCAGGCTCCGCGCCACCAGATTCGGCACCAGAAAGATGCCGGAGCCGATGATCGTCCCCACCACGATGGCGGAGGAATCGAGCAATCCGAGTTTGCGTGGCAGTTCCCCGGCGTGCGGCATGTCTGCCTATGATGCCACGGAAGCAGGACAGCGTAGTGTGTGTCGGGCTAATCTGCGGCTTTGCCGTAAGAGTGTCCGTTCATCCGCCGGAAATGCGCTAAGCCCGGTAGGGCAGGCGCTTTCGCCTGCCAACTGTTTCGCCTGCCAACTGTTTCGCCTGCCAACTGTTTCGCCTGCCAACCAGGCGCCCGCCAACCAGGCGCCCCCGGGGAGTTGGCAGGCGGAACCGCCTACCCTACCCTTCCGCGCGGGGACATCCCGTCGCCGGTCAGGAGGTTTTCAAAAGCGTCCCGCGAATCGGTTTTTGCGTTACCGCTGCACTTTACCGCTGCACTCTGCCGCTGCCATCGCCTTTCAGCAGCGCCTTCACTTCCTCCACCGTGGAGCGATTGAAATCGCCCATGATCGAATGCTTCAGGCAACTCGCCGCCACGGCGAATTCCAGCGCCTCGGCGTTGGTCCCGAGCGAAAGCATGCCATAGATCAGTCCGCTCGCGAAGCTATCGCCGCCGCCCACGCGATCCACGATGTGCGTGATCTCGTAGCGCCGGCTCACCAGGAACTGCTTGCGATCGTTCATGCACGCCGCCCAGCCGTTGTGGGACGCGCTCTTGGATTCGCGCAGCGTAATCGCGATCGCCTTCATCTCCGGATACGCCGCCAGCACCTTCGCCGTCAGCTTTTCATACACGCCGCGGTCGAGCTCGCCGGAGTGCACGTCCACATCTGCCTGAATGCCCAGCGCCTTCTGTACGTCTTCCTCGTTGGCGATCGCGATATCGACATACTTCGTCAGTTCGCTCATCACCTCGGTGGCAGTCTTACCGTACTTCCACAGGTTCTTGCGGTAATTCAGGTCGCAGGAAACCGTCAGCCCCTTGGCCCGCGCCGCCTTCATGGATTCGAGGGAAAGCTCCGCCGCCGCCGCGCTGATCGCGGGCGTAATACCGGTGATGTGGAACCACGTCGCGCCATCGAAGGCCTTGTCCCAATCGATATCGCCCGGCTTGGCCAGCGCAATCGCGCTATTGGCGCGGTCGTAGACCACTTTGGAGGGCCGCTGATTGGCGCCCGCTTCCAGGTAGTAGATGCCCACCCGCCCCTTGCCGCGCACGATGCTGGACGTGTCCACGCCGAAGCGGCGCACCTCGCCAATCGCGGCGTCGGCGATCGGGTTGGCATCGGGCAGCACCGTCACATAAGAGACCGGCAGCCCGAACTGCGCCAGCGCGACTGCGACATTCGCCTCTCCGCCGCCGAACGTGGCGACGAATTGGGGGCTTTGCAGAAAGCGCTCCATTCCCGGCGGCGCGAGACGGAGCATGATTTCACCAAAAGTGACAATGTGATTCGGCATGATAGAAACGCTATTGTAAGCCGTTTCAGCGGACATCTTGCGGGCGAAACCGGCCTTTTGTGAAGCAGAACGGGAAGGCGGGGATTGCAGGGAAGCTCAGGCGCTGTTTCGCGCGGCTTGGCTGATGCAGCGCACCGGAGCCTGCCAGGCGGCATCGGTTCGCGCCGACAGTTGCGAAGGCCGGGCTCCCGCGTGGGAGTGCGCCTCGATCCACTTCTCAATCCGCGCCTTCGTCTGCTGCGCATGGTGGACGAGCCGCCGCGATTCGCCGCTCTTGTCTTCGGCGAGGGTCTCGATCAGCTCAGTGAAGCGGGCAATACGTTTTTGCTGTTGGGCCAGGGTGCCGCAGCAGCAGGATTTATGAGTGCGTTCGTTCATAGGGTCAGAGTGGAATTGGGGGGCAACCGGCTCCCGCGGTACCAGGCACGATTCCGTTTCGAGCGGAGCTCCCCCTCAACATACTGTTCTCGAAGACGTGCAGTGGTAACGGATATTGGCACCGGGGACGGGCGCCAGCAAAAAAAAGTGCGGGAGAGGGTGGCTTCGCCCGGAGGGTTCCTTACCGCAGCCACAGGGTTCGGCGCCTTTCTTGCGCCCCCGGCCCGGCAGCGGCTGCAGAGCCCCGCCTGACGGATGCGCGCGGTCTTGCCTGCCGCGAGTCCCAACCCTCCCGCGGCCGCTTCCGGGGGTGGTATTCCCCGATTGGAACCGCCGGAGGCAACATCACGCCCCGCACCGGCTTCGGCCACCCCGGCGAGCACAGCCTCCCGGGAGTAACTTCCGGTAACTTCCGGGATCGCCATCTAATGGCGCAGTAACCGCCGTCTGCTGGCTGGTAACTCTTCCAGTAACATGGAATTTCACCACACCTACCTGTTAGCCAACGGCAGTATTGTGCCCTCGCGGCTTTAACCGTTATTCTCCCTTTTCAGAGTTCAAACTCCGATGAGAACTCGGTGTATCTTTCCGCACTGAACTCTATAGAACGCTTTGACGCAGGTGGTGATCCAATGCAGAACTCCAACTTGTTGCTGACCTTCCAAATGACCGGAGCCAGGGGTACGCGCACCGAAGAGGCCGCACGGATCATGCTCGACGGGCGCGGTTCGCTCCTGGTTTACGGAGCACAGGGTGGCGTTGCGGAGAAACTCACGCTCGCGCAATTGGGTTCGTTTTCCGTCCAGAGACTACCGGCGACACGCGCCACCGCCCAAGTGGTGCCGATTCGCAGGATGGGCGCCCTCAGCAGCATTTCCCGCCGGCCTCTGTCCAAACTCCGGACACCTCAGTTCTCGCCAAGTCTGGGCCTGGCCTGACACCTTGACTTAACCCACGAGGTTGGACTAAAGGAAAAGTTTCGGAATCCGATCTCCGCTTCCCAATCTGCCAAGTTGTTCCACTGCAACATTCTGCGCGTGGCACTCGAATTGCTATTCCATTGCAGGCAGGAGCAATTCGTCTATGGCCACCTCATTCATGGCGCGTACACTGGTGCTGATACTCTGCGTATCCGTCCTCTGTCCTCTCGCGGCACTGGCGGACAATGTCGCTCCGGTTTTTCCGGGGAAATTCCAGGTGGCGCCCAGCGCTGAACTTCCCGGCGCCAGTGGTTCGCTGCTCCTGGGTGAGGACCTCCTCTCGCCCGGCGTGGCAGTCCCCAGTGACAGATCCGATCTGATGTCGCCCGTAGCGGCAAATTCACGTCCGGAACCGTGCCTGCGCAACGAGAACAACTCGATGCCGTGGAACAGTTGTGTGAGCACTGCCGGGGTCGATCTGATCGGCGTTGCGGAACAGTCCCAGTTAAAGACCGCGGGCGACAGCCTCAAACTCTGCTTCTTCATCCTCATCATCCTCGGGATTCTGAAGTACTTCCTGACGTCACCCTTCTACGCCGCGCTCTGGGAGCGGGTGCTCAGTCCGTTGAATTGGGAATAAGAGGCAGGCCTGAGAAGCGAAGCGGATTCAGACGAGACGAACGGGCCGGGCAAACAGACAGGGCGAACAGGCTTGGGGTAGGTCTTATCCGTGCGCCGCGGTGATGTGGTGCGGCTCAGGTTCCGGGGCACCAGCGGGGGAGTTGTTCTTACCTTCGATACCCAGTTTTTTCATCTTATAGAGCAGCGCCTTGTAATCGATTTTCAGCGCCTTCGCGGCCTGTTTCCGGTTCCAGTGTTTGGCATCCAACGCCGCCACAATGGCATCGGTTTCGGCCTGCTGCTTGACCTTGACCACCTCGTCCAGAATCGAGGAACTGGCGGCGGGCGCAACGGCGGGCTGGGTGGCGGGGTTCGGCCGGATGGGCACCGGCGCGGCGGCGGGCGGTCTGCCGTTCGCCTTAATCTGCAACTCCCTCACCGCCGCATCGACATTCCCCATCACCAGGAAGCGCCGGATGGAATTCTCCAGTTCCCGCACATTCCCCGGCCAATTGCCGGCCACCAAGGCACGCTTCAATTCCCCTGTTAGCAACGGCATGGGCGCGCCCTGCGCCTGGTGTTTGCGCATAAAATACTCCGCCAGGGGCACGATATCTTCCCGGCGTTCCCGCAGCGGAGGCAGGTGCATGCTGATGACGTTGAGGCGGTAATAGAGATCCTCGCGGAAAGTGTTCTCGGTGATGCACTTCTCCAGGTCCCGGTGGGTGGCCGCAATGACTCGCACGTCCACCCGGATGGTCTCTTTACCGCCGATGCGCTGAAATTCGAAATCCTGCAGAACCTGCAACAGCTTGGCTTGGAGCCGAACGTCCATGTCGCCGATTTCATCCAGCAGGACGGTGCCTCCGTTGGCCAGTTCGAAGAGGCCGGCCTTCTTCTGGAACGCTCCCGTGAAGGCGCCGCGTTCGTAGCCGAACAGTTCGCTCTCCACCAGATCCGGCGGCAGAGCCGCGCAGTTGAGTTTCAGGAAGGGCTTGTTCGCCCGCGGCGAATTGGCGTGGAGCTGCCGTGCGGCGATCTCTTTGCCGCTCCCCGTCTCACCCAGAATCAGGACGGGGGCTTCGGACCACCCGATCATCGGAATCATGCCCTCGATTTCGCGCATGCACGGCGCCGTGGAATGGAACGCGCCATTCGTCACCGGAGCGGTCTCCGCGGGAGCCGCCTGGGGTTCCGCCATCGCTTGTTCCAGGGCGCGACCGAGCACGGTGCGCAGATCTTCGTGGGCAATGGGCTTGCATAGAAAGTCCATCGCACCCAACTTCATGGCAGTGACGATGTTGCTGCCGGACATCAGGCCGGAGATCATGATGACGGGCAGGGAGGGGTCGCTCGCGTGCAATTCCCGCAGCGTATCCAGGCCGTTCTTGCGCGGCATCATCACATCCAACACGACCGCCCCGAACTCGGCCCGCGACTCGCGCACACAAGCCAGAACTTCTTCCCCGTCTTGCGCCAGGACAACCCGGTGGCCCATGCACTTCAGGGCCATCTCGAGGTATCCGCGCACTTCCGCTTCGTCTTCGCCGACCAGGATTGCCCGACCGTTAGTATTGGCTGGATGCATGAATAGTTACCCGTTTAAGCCCCGCTTGGGTACTTGACGACACTGCCGGTTCCACCGCACCCGTCGTCCGCTGGTGCAGAGGCAGCACAAAGGAAAATACCGGGCCGTGTTCCAGATTACCGGCCCACACACGCCCCTGATGTTGGGATAAGATCATCCGGCAGATCGCCAGGCCCAGCCCTCCGCCGGACCGGTCCCCGCTGCTCGAATAACTGGTATATTCCTCGAAAATCTCCTCCAGGAACTCCGGGTCGATCCGCATTCCCGAATCGCACACGTCCACCCGGTAGGCGTTTGGCTCCCGCATGGCGCGGACCCGCCGTTCCACCTGCTTGCTGAAGGCCCCGGCGGTACGGCGTTCCCACATCCACGGAAACCCGCGGATCTCGACGTATCCGCCCCTGGGAGTGAATTTGCAGGCATTATCCAGGAGATTCACCAGAACCTGCACCATCTGCCCGTGATCGAAACGAAGGTCCCGGTCGCCCGGCGCAGCCAGATCGACCGCAATTTGAATCTGTTTTTCCAGGGCGAGCGGGGAAATCTCGTGGATTGCCTGATGCACCGCGTCGCGCAGGTCGCCGCACTGCAAATCCGTATCGTCCCGCCGGAATCTTCCCACGCTCAGATCGAACATCGCCACCGCGAGTTTGGAGAGGCGCTGCGCACTCTGCTGCATCCGCCGCAGCACCTCCTTCTGCTCCGCACTCAGCGGACCCACTGCATCCTCAAGCAAAAGTCCGCAGTAGCCGTTGATCGCCGTGAGCGGCGCCCGGAAATCGTGCACCGCCCGAGCCAGGAAATTCGTCCGGTCCTGATCGTACTCCTGCAATCGCAAATTGGCCTGAATCACACACTGCAGCATCTGGTCCCGAACCGCGCGCAGGCTCTCGGTGCTGGAGATGCGGGCGGCGTGCGCCGCAATCGCCAGTCCCAGGAATGCCGTCAGGGTAGGCTGTGCCACCGGTTTCAGCAGAATGCTGCCCTGCGCGAAGGGAGCGCGCTCCTGGAATTCCGCCAGCCGCTTTCGCTCTACCAGGAACAGGTGTTTCCCGGCCGTGCCGCGGACCCACTCCGGAAAGACCAGAGCATCGGTGCCATCCCAAATGTAGAGGTCATCCTCCGGTCCAGCCGGGGGAAAACCGACCGTGATGCGCCATTGCACAGTGGCGTGAGCAGCCATGATCTCGCGGCAACTGGCGCCAAGTTCGCCATCCTCCGAGACCACTCGTACCGACACAACAGGCTTTGGGGTCTGAAACTCCATCACGTAATGCAAATAATATCGCGGAATGACAATAAGTCAACAGGACGAAGGTAAGGAGTACCGCTAGTATTCCAGATAAAATTCCAATTTGTGTAACTTTAGGCCAGCAAATGGTAACAAGAGCAGCCCCTTTGTAATTAGTTATATCCAGTGGGATATGTGGCCCGGATGATTCTGCGACTATCGCCGGCGTTACGAAATGCGGGGCGTAAACTACTTTATTTCCCTCATTTATTTATGTACGTTTCTTCGCGGGTTACAGACAGAACCTTGGCCTTGAACGTGCAACGGACCCACTGTCTTCGCCACAACATGCCAGCCAACGCAACCGACCGCCTGCCGCGGGAACGAAGCGCCTACTCGCCCATCGCGTGGGAGCGCCGCAAGCAACCGCGCCTGAAGTTGAGCTGGCCCGTGCTCGTCTTCCACCTCACCGGCGACCGGGTCATTGAAACCAGGACCCACGACCTCTGCAGCACCGGCTTCTACTTCCTCTGTCCCACGGCGCTGGAAGTCTCCACGGTGCTCGGCTGCATTCTGAGCCTGCCGGCACACGATACCACGCGAAAGGGCCGCTGCCTGCCGCTGCACTGCCGGGTCCGCATCGTGCGCGTGGACCATGACGCCAGGAATGGCCTAGCCGGAATCGCCTGTTGTATTGAGGATTACCATTTCGTCCCGCCCGCCGAGGATGCCGCCGGACCTCCGCACTGGTAATAGGCCCGACTTAGTCCACAATGAAGCCGAATCTTTTGGAAATTAGACAAGATTGTGGGTTCTCAGCCGGGCCCATTCCCCCTCCAGAACCTATCCAGGGTCCATACTGATGCAAACTTATACACCTTAAGATAGGCAAACGGCTGCAATGGCCCCGGCGGAGCAACTGGCCCCAAGCGTGCATTTAGCCGCCGCGGACAACAATTTGTTGCCGGAGCAGGAAGGAATTCTATGAACTTAAAAAGCGCGGCCCTCATTCTGGCAGTATCGATTCTCGCCGTGTCCGGTGGCTGCCGCCGTTCCCCCGAGGCCAAAATGGCCCGATTTCTTGCCGAGGGCAAGAAACAGACCCTGAAGAAGGACTACGCGCGGGCGATCCTGGAGTTTAAGAACGCCATCCAGGCCAGGCCGAAGGAAGCCGAACCCTGGTTCCAGTTAGGCCTGGCGTATCAGGCCACGGGCGACACGCGCATGGCGGCGGGCTGCTTCCGCAAGGCTACCGAACTGAATCCCAAACACGCCGAGGCGCAACTCCACCTCGCCGGCATGATGACCATGGCCGGGTCCAAGGAGGTGGTGGAAGAGGGCCGCAATCGCGCCCTGCAGGTCCTGGCCGGCGCGCCGGACAATCCCGAGGCGTTGGATACCGTGGCCGTTGCGGAATTGCGCCTGGGCGAACCGGCGAAGGCGGAGGAGCATCTGCAGCAGGCGCTCCAGAAGTTCCCGCAGCACCTGCAGTCCTCCGTGAAGCTGGCGCAGTTGAAACTCTCCCGAAAAGACCTGGCCGGCGCCGAAGCGGTCCTGAAGGAGGCGGTCGGTAAGGCTGCCAGCGCACCCGAACCGGCGATTGCGCTGGGCGAACTGTATGCCGTGCTCAACCGCCAGGCGGATGCGGAGCAGCAGTACCGCCGCGCCCTCCAGCTTGACGCCAAGAACCCCATGGCCCTGCTCGATTTGGGCATGCTGCAATTGCGGTCGGGCAAAACCGCCGATGCCGACCCGACCTTCCGCCAACTCGCTTCCCTGCCCGAGAAGCGGTTCAAGCCGATCTACGCGCAGTATCTGTTTCAGACAGGCAAGCAGGATCTGGCCATCAAGGAATTCGAACGCCTGGCCAAGGATGACGCGAAGGACCGCGCCGCGCGGACCCGGCTGGTCACCGCCTACCTCACCATGAATCGCAGCGCCGATGCCGAGCGCGTTCTCACCCAGGCGCTCAAAGCCAGCCCGAAGGATACCGATGCCATGCTGCAGCGCAGCCGCATCTACCTGGGCAGCGCCCGGGTCGCGGAAGCGCAGGCGGACCTGACCCAGGTGATCAAGTTCAGCCGCGAATCCGCCGACGCGCACTACCTGATGGCCAAGGTCTTTCAGGCGAAGCGCGAATCCGCGGGCGCCAAGCTGGAACTGGCCGAGGCGCTCCGCCTGGCGCCCCGCTATCTGCCGGCACGCACAGAACTCGCCACGATCCTGATTCAGGGCAACGCCGCGCAATCCGCCCTGCAGACGATGGATGAGGCTCCGGCGGATCAGAAGAACTCGATCGGATGGGCGATCCAGCGCAACTGGGCGCTGCTCGCGCTCGGGCAGAAGGCCGAGGCGCGCAAGATCGTCGATCAGGTCCTCGCCAAGACCCGGATGCCCGAAGCGCTGGTGCAGGATGCGGTGCTGAAGTTCGACGCGAAAGAGTATGCCGCCGCCCGCGCCGCTTGCGAAGAGGCGCTCCACATGAATCCGGCCGACCTGCGGTCGCTGGCCCTGCTGGTCAACACCTATGGCGCGCAGGGGCAGGCGGCGCAGGGGCTGCAGCGGGCCGAGCAGTTCGCCGCACAGCAGCCGAAATCCGCCCGCATCCAGCAGTATCTGGCCAGCCTCTACCTGCGCGCGGGTAAGACGGCGGAGGCGCGCACCGCCTTGGAGCACGCCAAATCCGCCGACCCCAACCCCACCAGCGCCGACTTGACGCTGGCGCAGATCGATATGGCGGAAGGCAAGCTCGACCCCGCCCGCAAGACGTTGACCGCCGTGATTGCGCGCGATGGCAAGAACGTGGCCGCGCATATGATGTTGGCAACGCTCGAAGGCAGCGCGGGCAACCAGGCTGTGGCCGTGGAACAGTATCGAAAGGTAGTCGATCTGGATAGCCGCAACGGGCTGGCGCTGAATAACCTGGCCTATCTTCTATGCGAGAACGGCAATCAGTTGGACGAGGCGTTGAAATACGCGCAACTCGCCAAGGAGGCCGCGCCGGACAATCAGGCCGTGGATGATACGCTGGGCTGGACTTACTATCGGAAGGGCATCTATCTTTCGGCCGTGAAGCACCTGGAAAGCGCCGTCGCCAAGGAGGGTACGGCCCGCCGCCGATACCATCTGGCGATGGCCTATGCCAAGCTGGGCGACCGGACCAGAGGGCGGCAAGCCTTCGACGCCGCCTTCAAGATGGACCCCAAACTCCCCGAAGCCGAGACCGCGAGACAACTCCTGGCCGGAACAGGAAAGATGTAAGACCGCCCCGGGGGGCGGACCGCCAACGCCCCCCATTCCCCCCCGCACGAGCCACCACCTTTCCCCCGCACCACTCATCCCAAACGCTCGACCGATTCCAGCCGAGCCGAGCCCGCACGGAAGCGGCACAGAGACTCACGGCGCACACATAGGTCAGAACTCTGCCGGGCGCTTCCCCCTCCGCAGATCGGCCTC
>CAIRBY010000403.1 GCA_903876865.1 uncultured Acidobacteriia bacterium | reverse complement strand
CTCAAATCCCTGAAACTGGCCTCCGATCCCAACCGCCTGCGGGTGCTTTTGCTCTTAGAGCAGGAGGAACTCTCAGTGGCGGAGCTACAGGAGATTCTCGCTAAAGGCCAGAGCCAGATATCGACGCACCTTGCCCAGCTCAAACAGGCGGGGCTGGTGGAAGACCGGCGGATGGGCAAGAATTCGTTTTACAGCCTGACGGCGCCGCCGGAACTGATGCAACTGTTCCGGCAGGCGGCGGTGGAGATTCCGGAGGCGGCGCTGGATCAGGACGCGCTGCGGCTGGCGCTGCGGAAGCGGAGCGAGACGATGCGCCGGTACTTCGACGAGCTGGCGGGGAAGTTCGGGCGGCAGTATGTACCGGGGCGGAGTTGGAAGGGCATCGCGGAGGCGCTGCTAAAGCTGATGCCCCCGATGGTGATCGCGGATCTGGGCGCGGGGGAAGGGACCATCGCGCAGTTGATGGCGCAGCGGGCGAAACATGTGATCGCGGTGGACAACTCGGAGAAGATGGTGGAGTTCGGGACGGAGCTGGCGCGCGAGCACTCGATCGCAAACCTGGAATACCGGCTCGGGGATCTGGAGGACGTGCCGATCCGCTCGGGCACGGTGGATCTGGCATTCCTGAGCCAGGCGCTGCACCATGCGCCGCACCCGGAGCGTGCGATCGCCGAGGCGTGCCGGATCCTGAAGCGCGGGGGACGGATCGCGATTCTGGACCTGGTACGGCACCACTTCGAAGAGGCGCGGGAGATGTACGCCGATCTGTGGCTGGGCTTCACGGAACTGGAGATCGAGCGCTACCTGAAGAACGCGGGCTTCCACCAGATCGAGACGGCGATCGTGTATCGGGAACAGGAAGCACCCTACTTCGAGACAATGCTGGCCACGGCGGAGAAGTAAGGCACTGATTAGCCACTGATGAACACGGATGAACACGGATAAGAGAAGCCAGAGTTGGTTTTATCTGTGTGGATCTGTGTTCATCCGTGGCCTTATTTGCTGTATTTTTTCCACATGGCGGGGTCGGAGAGCATTTTGATGAAGAGGCCGCCGACGACGCTGCGGGCCTGGAAGCCCTGCTGTTTGGCGGTTTTGGTGTCGTACCAATCGGTGAGGGGGACGCGGCTGGCGGATTCGTTAGCGAACTGCCAGGCGGGGGCGACGAATTTTTCGAAATCGGCGGGCTTTTCGGCGAGGGTCGCGGTCCAGAGAATCCAATCGAGCTTGGTGTAGTCTTTGCGATTATCGAGGGGCAGGCCGAACTGGTTCTGCTTCGTCAGGTAGAAGGCGATCTCTTTGCGGGCGATTTCGGCGGGGAAGAGTTTGAGGCCGAGGATCTGATCCCAGACGAGGTTGTACTTCTGGCTCCAGGTACCCTCTTTATCGAAGGCGAGTTTGTAGTGATCGCCCTCGGCGGCGAGGCCCACCCACTTTTTGGCAAAGTCTTCGGCGGTGGCGCGGTAGCGGGCGGCATCCTGCGGGTGGCCGGTGAGAGCGGCGAGTTGGGCGTAGGCGCCGAGGGCGAGGATGGCTTTGATGGAGAGGTTGGCGTTGTGGGCGAGGTGGCCGGCGAAATCGTCGGTGGAGAGCTGGTTTTCGGGGTCGAGTCCCTTCTCTTGGAGGTAATCGGCCCAGCGGGTGAGTTGGGGCCAGTAGCGTGCGGCGTAATCGGCGTTGCCTTCGACTTTGGCGAGGGCGGCGAGGAGGATGAGCATGTTGCCGCTCTCTTCGACGGGCATCTGGTTCTCTTCGGTGCGTTCGCCGCCGCCATAGACCTGACCGTTGGCCTGCGGATAGGTGCCGAGATCGTGAGGGGCGAAGGGCCAGCGCCAGCGGTCCATGCGGGAGTAATCCATCACGGGCTGGAGTTGGGCTTTGAGGAGGCGCGGGCTGAAGAGCAGGGTGAAGGGGGCGCCGGGGTAGATCACATCGACGGTGGCGATGCAGCCGTTGGAGAAATTCTCCTTGGGGAAGTAGAGGGCGGTGCCATCGGCATCGGCCACGAGTTTGTGGGCGGCGAGGGTCTGGCGATAGGCGAGCACGGCGAGATCGGCGTATTTGGCGCCGCCGATTTTGGTGAGGTCGGCGACGAGATCGGCATCGAAGCGGCGACTGCGGGCGAGCAGCGCATCGTGTTCGGTGCGGGCGCTGCGGATGAGATCGGCGGCGGTGGCTCCGTTGCGGCGCCACCAGGCGCGTTCGCGGCGCTCGAAATACTCGATGGCGTAGAGATCGTCGTAGGCGAGCATGAGGTAGCGCGAGACGGGGCTGGCGGCGACTTTGCCGAGGTTGAGTGCGAGAGCGAGGGAGGGTCCGCCGCGGCGGGGTTCGACGAAATCGTCGGTGGCGGGGAGTTCGCCGGTGGCATCGAAGGCGGCGCGGGCGGTGGCGCGGTCGCCGGCGAAGGTGGTGACGCCTTGGGCGCGGTCACTGGCGAGGTAGAGGTAGCCCCAATCGATGCGGAGATCGTCGCCGCGTTTGGCGAGGACGGGTTGTTCCTTGCCGCCGAGGCGGAGGACGGGGAGGCCATCGATCTGCACGCGGGCAGCGAGGGTGGGCTGGTCGGGGGTGTTGACGACGAGGTCGCTAGAGGCATCGAAGTAGATGGCGACTTCGTGATCGCGGGTGTCGCTGGAGGAGGCGCTCCACTCGAGGTAGGTGAGGGGGCGGGAGAGGACGTCGAGATCGTCGGGGAGGGCGGGGGTGAAGAAGGTGAGGGTGAGGGCTACGCCGGCGCCGGAAAAATCGTAGATGGTGCGGGTGGGGAGAACTTGGAGACGCTTCTGGGGGAGTTCGGGCTGATTGCCGCGATCGCGGCCCATGATGCGGTAGCTTTTGCCATCGATGCGCGCGTAGGCGGTGATGGTGTTGGGCTTGCCGGTCCAGTGTTTGGTGGCTTCGCCGTTGAGCGTATCGGAGAGGGACCAGATGCTGAAATAGGGGTCGTGAGCCACCAGCGGAACGGCGGGCGGGCGCATTTGAGCGATGAGGGCGCAGGAACTGAGAGTAAGGAGAAGAATGCGACGCAGCATACTCAACAGAGTGGCACATTTCCTATTTGGGCACTACAGGCGTAGAATGAGGGCATGGCCAGAGGTTGGGAAAGTAAGTCGGTCGAGGCGCAGATCGACATGGCCGAGGACCGCAGCGCCGCTCTAAGAGCAGAAGTAGTCTCCCGCGAAACTCTCGACTTGCAGCGCAAGAAAGAGGGTCTCCTCATGTCCCGTACCAGAGTGGTTCGGGATCTGAAAAACGCACAGAATCCACGCTACAGGGAAGTATTGAACAAAGCCCTGGCGGATTTGGACGCGCAACTTTCAACGCTCGCGATCGATTAGCGAGCCCAGCCCGCGGTTCCGCGACACGCGCTGTCGCCAGGCGGTGACACGGGACCGCGGCAAGCATTCGTTTACCTGGGTTTCCACAGCAGTCTCAACGATTCCGCCGGCGTAACGGTAGGGTAGGCGGTTCCGCCTGCCAACGCCGCTTCAACAAGCCAATTTGTAGGTGTCCGGGCAAATCGTGGGGCGGTCCCTCGTACGCGGACGACGCCTTCGGCGGCATTTCGATCGTCAGTGAAATTTCATACTTCGACGCAACGGCGGGACCGGGGGGTCCCGCGCGGACGAGGGCGTCCGCCCCACGCTTGATCGGGCGGAGCTTGGAGTTGGGGGCTGATCGAAGTGGGATTCGGCGGAATGGCGTGCGCGACTGGAGCCGGGGCACGAAAAACGATGGCCCATCCCACGTGCCATACTTGGAAATCAGGCCAATTATTCCGCATGTTTGCTTATTCCAACAACGACTACTACTGTGAGCAGGTTCCTCTGGCGGACCTGGCGCACGAGACCGGCACTCCGGCGTACGTTTATTCCAGCCAGGCGATTCTGGCGAATTACGGCGCATATGAAGAGGCATTCGGCGACCTGCCGCATACGGTTTGCTACGCGGTGAAGGCCAACTCCTCGCTGGCGGTGCTGGCGCTTTTGGCGAAGGCGGGGGCGGGCTTCGACATCGTCTCTGGCGGCGAACTCTACCGCGTGCTGCAGGCGGGCGGGGATCCGGCGAAAGTGGTTTTTTCCGGCGTGGGGAAGACGGCGGCGGAAGTGGAGGACGCACTCGCGAACGGGATCCACAGCTTCAACTGCGAATCCGAGGCGGAACTGGCGCTGATCGACGCGAAGGCGGCGCGCGTGGGGAAGAAGGCGGGCTTCTCGATCCGGGTGAATCCGGATGTGGACGCGGCGACGCACCCGTATATTTCGACGGGGTTGAGCCAGCACAAATTCGGCATCGCGATCGCGGACGCGGCGGGCGTGTACGAGCGTTCGAAGCAGTTCCGCAATCTGGTGGCGGAGGGCGTGAGCTGCCACATCGGGTCGCAGATTCTGGACCCGAGCCCGATTCTGGAAGCGGTGGACAAGGTGCTGGCGCTGGCGGAGGCACTGCGGGCGCAGGGGCACCCGATCCGGCATCTGGACCTGGGGGGCGGACTGGGCGTGGCGTATCACGCCGGGGAGACGTCGCCAGAGATTCGCGGCTTCGTGGACGCGCTGACGAGCCGCCTGCGGGCGAGCGGACTGGCGGCGATGATCGAGCCGGGGCGCAGCATTGTGGGTCAGGCGGGCGTGCTGGTGACGCGGGTGCTGTACCGGAAGAAGAACGGAGACAAGGAATTTCTGATCGTGGATGCGGCGATGAACGACCTGATCCGCCCTTCGCTGTATCGCGCGCATCACGAGATACTGCCGCTGCGCAAGAACACGCTGCCGACGATGAAGGTGGACGTGGTGGGTCCGGTGTGCGAGACGGGCGATTTTCTGGCGCGCGACCGCGAGATGGCGAATGCGATGCCGGGCGATTACCTGGCGGTATGCACGGCGGGGGCGTATGGCTTCGTGCAGAGCTGCAATTACAATTCGCGGCCGCGGCTGCCGGAGATCCTGGTAGAGGGCGACAGATGGCGCGTGATCCGCGAGCGGGAAAGCTACGCGGACCTGGTGCGCGGAGAGACGATTTAAGCGGCGGGCAGGCGGAGCAGCACTTCGAGGCCGCAGGGCTGGCGATTGCGGCAAGTGACAGTGCCGCCGCAGGCTTCGACGCAGGTCTTGACGATGGCGAGGCCTAAACCGGCGCCGCCGGATTCGCGGGTGCGCGCGGCTTCGGGGCGATAGAAGGGCTCGAAGATCTGGTCGAGTTCACTTTCGGGCAGGCCCGGACCGCG
>CAIRBY010000402.1 GCA_903876865.1 uncultured Acidobacteriia bacterium | reverse complement strand
TTTCGCCTGCCAACTCTTTCGCCTGCCAACTCTCTCGCCTGCCAGTCAGGCACGCCCGAGGAGCTGGCAGGCGGAACCCCCTGCACTACCTTTGAACGCCCCTTCCCTTATTGCACCGTCTCGATCTCTACCTTCACTCGCGGCGGATACGCGTACGGCGTCACCAGGCTCTCCATCCCATTCACCCCGATCGCCTTCACACCGAACTTCAGATCGTCAATCGAAACATCCTTCAGCGTGTACGTATTGACCTTGCCCACGTAGATTTCCTGTTCCCAATACGGCGAAGTCGTGGCCCGCACCACCACGGCGTAGCCCTTGATATCGTCCTCCGAACCCGCCGCGCGCCACCGCAGCACCGCGTCATACCCGGCGCCGCGCGCGATCATCGGAGTCGGACGCCGTCCACCCGCCGCCGGCGCCGCCGCCCCTGCACCCGCTGCCGCACCCTGCCGTCCACCGCCCGCGCGCGGTTCCGGCATCACGATCGGCGGCTTTGGCGCCATCGCCAGATTCGCCGCCACCACCAGATTCACCTTCGCCACCTTCGTCGTATAGGGCACCGACATCTGGTCCAACGTATCCGTCGCATGGTGCTGGTTCACGTAAATCTCGTTCGGCGTGGAGACACGCACCGCCGCGAAGCCTTCCCATTGGAACGGCGTGTGATCGCCGCCGCGTCCCAGGCGGTCGCCCATGAATACGTTGACCACTTTCATCGCCGGCAGATACCGCTCCGCCACATCGCGCATGTAGCGCGAGAGCTGCTGATTCACCGAATCCGTGGTCTCGTCGCTATACACGTTCACGGTCGTATTGCTCATGCGCCCGTTGCCCGCCGTGTCCGTGCCGATGATGTCGTTGTTCAACACCGCCTCGATCACGTGGCCTTCCTTCTTCTCTTTCACCGCCTGCAGCGAACTGCCGATCAGCCCCTGCTCCTCGCCCGCGAAGGCAATGAACACCAGCGTCTTATCGAACTCGTACTGACTCATCACCCGCGCCAACTCCATCACCGCCGAGGTGCCGCTGCCGTCGTCGCACACACCTGGCGCGGGCAGATTCGCGTTCTTCTCGAAATCTTCCAGCGTCATGCCCGCCGTGGTGTTGCCCGGCGCGCCCGCCTCCGCCCCGGGAGCCGCCGCGCCAGCCGGACGCCCGCCCAGGTTCAGCGAATCGTAGTGTCCGCTCACGATCACCTGCGTCTCCGGCATCTTCTTGCCCGGCAGCACCGCAATCACGTTGTAGAGGTCCACGTCTTTGAAGATGCGCTGCCCCTGCTTCTTCACGCGGAACTTCTCGAAACGCACTTCCAGCCGCGGACTGTAGCTCTTCATCTCGTTCAGAATCCAGTTGCGCGCCGCGCCCACGCCGTGCACCGGATCGTCCGCGCTCGACATGGTATTGCGCGTGCCGAAGTTGCCCAGCTTCTCCAGAATCGCCTTGATCCGCGCCTCGGAAACCTGGCCCATCATCTCCTGCACTTTGGGATTGACCCCCTTGTCTTCAGCGGGCAAAAGCCCAGCCGGCAGCACGATGCATACAGCGATAGCGAGTAACCTGCGAAGTGATTTCATGGTTTGAAATATCGTACCAAATCGCGTAGGAAAGGCTTCCCAGCCTGTCTTTCTTGTAGGACAGGCTTCCCAGCCTGTCCGCGCTGGCTAATCGTCTTTCCCTCTCCCCCACCCCGCCCCGCTACTCGTCCCGCAAAATCTCCATCGGCTTTCTCCCCAATATCCGGAAACTCGCCGCCCATCCCGACCCCGCCGCCACCAGTACCGCCACCACCAGCGCGCCAACCAGCACCGCCGCGCTCGGCCGCAACGCGATCTCCAGCAGTTGCCGCAGCGCCACCGCCGCGAAGCCCCACGCCAGCAGTACGCCCATCGACCCGGCCACCAGACCCAGCGCCACGAACTCCACCGTGAAGATCCACGAAATGCGCCGCCGCGTCGCCCCCAGCGTCTTTAGCGTGACCACTTCGCGCATGCGCCGGAAGCGCGTCCCCGCCACGCTCGACGCCACCATCACCGCGCCCGCCAGCATCGTGAACGCGCTGATGAAGCGGATCACCGCCGCAATCCGCTGTACCACGTCCTCCACAATCTGCATCACGTCCGCGATGTTCACCACCGTCACCGTGGGGAACTTCTGGTACACCACCCGCTGCAACCCCGCCACATCCGCCGGACGCACCCGCGCGCTGCCATAGAACACCGCCGGCAGATTCTCCAACTGCCCCGGGCTGAAGATGAACTCGAACCGCCCCGTCATGCGGATCGATTCCGTCCGCTCCACGCACGCCACGCGCGTGCGCACCGTCCGGCTCCAGATGCTCCACTCCACCATCGCGCCCGGCTTCAGATTCAGGATCTTCGCCGCCTCCTCGCTCGCGCAGATCTGCGGTTCCCGGTCCCCCGCCTTCCACCACCCGCCGCTCAGCACCACCGTATCCGCCGGCATCGCGTCCATGCTCGTCACCGTGCGAGTGCGCAAAAAGCGCCGGTTCATATCGCGCAGCGGCAGCGTCTCCACGGCCTTCCCGTCGATCGCCGTGATCTTCGCCGCCACCGCGAACGCTACCTCCGGCGCCTCTTTCACCCCCGGTTGCTGCCGGATCAGGTCGCTCAATGCCGCCCGCTGATTGGCCGGGATGTCCAGCAGAAACACGTTCGGCATTCCCGGAGGCGCGCTGCCCTGGATCTGCTCCACCAGCGCGCTCTGCACCAGGAACACCGTGAGCGTGAACATCACCCCGACCCCGAGCGCGACCACCGCCGCCTGCGCCTGATTCCCCGGCCGGTACAGATTCGCCATCCCGTGCCGCACCACTCCCGGTAATCGAGCCCCCGCCCCGCGCAAGAGCGCGCGAAACCCGCGCAGCGCCGCCCATCCGGCCAGCCACAACAATCCCAGCCCGATTCCGAGCGCCAGCGCGAACACCGCGCCCGTGCGCCACGCCTCGCGCCACGTGCCTTCCGTCAGCGTCGCCGCCACCGCGCCCGTGCCCAGTAGAATCAAGCCCCGCGCCCCGTAGGCCGCGGCCACGCCCCTGCGCCGCCCGCTCTCTACCGCCACATCGCGCCGGAAAATCAGCGCCGGACGAATCTCGCGAATCCCCAGCAACGGCGGCACCGTGAACAGCAGCGTCACCAGGCACGCCACCGCAATCCCCTGCAGCGCCGGACCGAAATCCCAATACGCCGCCACGTCCATTGAGAAGTACTTGCCAATCAGGCCCGGGAACGCGCTCGCCACAACCGTCCCCACCGCGACCCCAATCACTCCGCCGCTCAGCCCCAGCATCAGCGTCTGCGCCGTGTAGATCCGAATCACCTGCGCCGACCGCGCCCCGATGCACTTCATCACCGCGATCGCATCCATCTGCTGCTGCAAATGCCCGTGCATCGCACTCGCCACGCCCATCGCGCCGATCACCAGCGCGATCAGGCCGATCAGGCTCAGGAATGTGGTCGCATGATCCAGCCCGCGCGTGATGATCGGGTGCGTCTCGCGATAGTCCGCGATCGTCGCTTCCGGGAACGCCGCCTTCAGAATCGCGCGCGCCTCCGCGACGTCCGGACCGCCCTGCGCCGGCAGCGCGAACAGGTATCGCTCCGCCGCGCGGCTGCCCACCGAAATCAGCCCCGTCCGCGTCAACCCTTCGCGCGTGACCATCACCCGCGGACCCACATTCAGGCTCCCCGTCATCCGGTCCGGCTCGCTCACCACCACTCCCGCAATGCGGAAGTCCTGCCCGCCGATGTGCAGCGTGTCGCCCGTGCGCACATTCAAACGCACCAGCAGATCGTCACTCACCACCACCGTCTCCGCCGTCAGCGCATCGCGCAGCGCGGCCGCCGGATTCAGTTTCACGCTCCCGTAATAGGGATACGCTGCCGGATCCACCGCCTTCACTGAGATCAGCAGCGGGTCCTGCGCCGCAGGCGATGACGCCATCGTCACCGTCTCCGTGATCCACGTGTGGCGCACGCCGCGCGCGTCCAACCCCTCGAGCGCCGCCGCCTGCTCCGGGTTCGGTAGCGCGAACACGCGCGCCGTCAAATCGCCCGCCATCAGCGTGCGCGCCTCGCTCAACAGCATGTGCCGGAAGGCGCGGCTGAACCCGCGCACGCCCGTCAACGAGCCCACGCCCATCCCCACCGCCAGCGCCACGAACAGGAATTTGGCGCGCGACGCCCGCATCTCGCGCCAGGCAATCTTCAACGCCGTCCGCCACGAAAGCCCGCGAACGCTGCCGCCGCCCACCGCCCCGCCGCTCATTGAGAAACAACCAGCCCGTCGCGCAGCACGATCCGCCGGTCCGCGCTCGCCGCCAGCGTTTCTTCGTGCGTCACCATCACCATCGTGGTGCCCTGCTCGCGGTTCATCGCCAGCAGCAGTTCCAGCACGGCGCGCCCGGTCGTGCTATCCAGATTGCCCGTCGGTTCGTCCGCCAGCAGAATCGGAGGCTTCAACGCGAACGCCCGCGCCAACGCCACGCGCTGCTGCTCGCCCCCCGAAAGCTGCACCGGGTAATGGTCGAATCGCCCCTTCAATCCCACCCGCTCCAGCAACTCGCGCGCCCGCTCCCGCCCGCCCGCTTCCGCGCCCGCCAACTCCATCGGCAACAGCACGTTCTCTTCCGCCGTGAGCGCCGGAATCAGATGGTAGGATTGGAAGACGAAGCCGATCTTGCGCCCGCGCAGGAGCGCCATTTCGTCCTCGCTCAGATGCGTAATCTCTTCGCCATCCAGAATCACCTGCCCCGAAGTCGGCGTGTCGAGTCCCGCCAGCAACCCCAACAGCGTGCTCTTGCCGCTGCCCGAAGGCCCCATAATCGCGGCGAATTGCCCGCGCGGGATCTCCAGATCGATGCCTTTCAAGATCTCTACCCGGTGCGTGCCGGTGTCAATGGATTTGGTAAGAGAGCGAACCTGAATCAAGGCTCCATTATCGCATCGCTGCTTGCGGCACTCCTGCTCGCAGCGTGCGGAACCACCCCGTCACCCGCACCACAGCCCACCGCTGCCACTGCGCCCGCAACCGCGCCCGTTCCTGCGAAACCCGCGCCGGTCACCACTGACGCGCGCCCCGCCATCCTCTGCTTCGGCGACAGCATCACCGCCGGCTTCGGCCTCGATACCGGCCAGAGTTTCCCGGACCTGCTCCAGCACGACCTCGACCATCGCCACCTCGCCTTCCGCGTCCTCAACTTCGGCGTCAGCGGCGATACCACCCAGGACGGACTCGCCCGCGTCCCCATGGCCCTCGCCGAACGCCCCGCCCTCGTCCTCCTCGAACTCGGCGGCAATGATGGACTCCGCGGACTGCCCCTCACCGTCACCCAGGCCAATCTCGCGCAGATGATCGAGAGCTTCCAATCCTCCGGCGCCAGCGTCGTCCTCGCCGGCATGTCGCTCCCGCCCAACTACGGCGCCGCGTTCATCAGGAAGTTCGAAGCCATCTACCCGGCCCTCGCCGCCAAATACAAAGCGCCGCTCATCCCCTTCCTCCTCGAAGGCGTCGGCGGCCACGACGACCTCATGCAGCGCGACGGCATCCACCCCAACGCCATCGGCGCGCAAAAAGTCGAAGCGCTCGTGATGAAGACGCTGGCGCCAACGCTGAAGTAGCCTCGATCCAGCGCCTCCGCCGTGCCGGGATCGACTGACGCAGCGATTTCGTCGCCCTCGCGAGGAGGCTTGCCTCCCTTGCGCCCCCGCTGCTTGTCGAAGGTCCGGAAGTCCACCCGCACACAGCGGTTCGAAAGCCTTGAGCGATCGGGGCAACCGCAGTGGATCACTGCTCGCCTCTTTCATCGCATCGTTCTCCGCAGTGCT
>CAIRBY010000401.1 GCA_903876865.1 uncultured Acidobacteriia bacterium | reverse complement strand
GGCGCGCGCGGTGCTGGAGGCCACGGCGCTGCAGACCCGCGAAGTAGTCGAGGCCATGCAGAAGGATTCCGGCATCGAACTCGAGGTGTTGCGCACCGATGGCGGCATGATCTCCAACGACCTGCTGATGCAGTTTCAAGCCGACATTCTCGACCGCCCGGTGGTGCGCCCCGCGGTGCATGAGACCACTGCTCTGGGCGCGGCCTACGCCGCAGGACTGGCGGTCGGCTTCTATGACAACATCGAAGACCTGCGCGCCCGCTGGAGCGTGGATCACACCTGGAAACCCTCGATGGAGTCCGCGGTCCGCGAACAGATTTACACTTCCTGGAAGAAGGCCGTGACCCGGTCCTTCGATTGGCTCTAAACACATGGCATCCAAATTCTTCGGCGAGTTCATGGGGACGTTGATCCTCATTCTGATGGGCAATGGCGTGGTGGCTAACGTCGTGCTCAAACGCAGCAAGGGCGAGGGCTCCGGCTGGATCGTGATCACGGCCGGATGGGCCTTTGCGGTGATGACGGGCGTGCTCACGGCGATTGCCTGTGGCAGTCCCGACGCGCACCTCAACCCCGCCGTCACCGTGGGCATGGCCATGCGGTCCGGGGATTTTTCCAATGTGGCTCCCTACCTGCTCGCGCAGTTGCTCGGCGCCATGTGCGGCGCCACCCTGGTGTGGCTGAACTACCTGCCGCACTGGGAAGTCACGCCAGATGCGGACGCGAAGTTCGGCTGCTTCGGCACCGCTCCCGCGATTGCGAAGACCAGTTGGAATTTCTTTAGCGAAGCGCTGGGTACGTTCGTGCTGATTCTGGTGGCCTCCGCGCTCGGCTCCAAGGCGCTGGGACCGATGGTGGCGGGAATGGGTCCGTATCTCGTGGGCATGCTGGTCTGGGCCATCGGCCTTTCGCTCGGCGGCACCACCGGGTACGCCATCAATCCGGCGCGCGATCTGGGTCCGCGCATCATGCATTCGATTCTGCCGATCGCGAAGAAGCGCGCCACGGATTGGAACTACGCCGCGGTGCCGGTGGCCGGTCCGCTGGTGGGCGCTGCAATTGCGGGCCTCTTTGTCCGGATGGTGGGCTTCTAACGGAGTTACAATCTGGGCAGAGCCGTGTTGAATTGACTCCGGGTTGGATAAAGTATATGACTATCGCGCGCTTTACTTCGTTTTTCCTGACCGCTACCCTGGCGATTGCCGCTTCGCCCATGAAGGTTCTGATCATCGACGGGCAGAACAATCACGATTGGAAACACACCACGCCGGTTCTGAAGCAGTTGCTGGAAGAGACCAAACTCTTCACCGTGGATGTGGTCACCACGCCTCCCAAGGGTGGTGATTTCAGCACCTTCAACCCCGACTTCAGCAAGTACAAAGTGGTGGTGGGCAACTACAACGAATTCCCGGCCGGCGATAAGTGGCCGGATGCCGTGAAATCCGCCTTCGAACAGTTCGTGCACGGTGGGGGCGGCTTCGTCTCTTACCATGCGGCTGACAACGCCTTCCCGGATTGGTCCGCCTATAACCTGATGATCGGCATCGGCGGCTGGATGAATCGCAATGAGAAGGCCGGTCCCTACTGGTATTTCAAAGACGACAAACTGACCAGCGATATGACTCCCGGCAACGCCGGCAATCACGGCGCCCGCACCCCGTTTGTCGTGGTGATGCGCGATACCAAGCACCCCATCGCCAAAGGCATACCCCAGAAATGGATGCACGCAGCCGATGAATTGTATTCGAAAATGCGCGGCCCCGGCGAAAACATGAAGGTGCTCGGCACCGGATTCAGCGACCCCGGCAATCGCGGCACCGGCCACGATGAACCCATGCTGATGGCGCTGACGTACGGCAAGGGCCGGGTCTTCCACACCACCCTCGGACACGATCCGGCGGCGATGAGCTGCGTGGGCTTCATCGTGACCCTGCAGCGCGGCACCGAATGGGCCGCCACCGGCAAAGTCACGCAGAAGGTCCCTGCCGATTTCCCCACGGCGGAAAAAATCAGCATCAGAAAGTAACATGCCAACCATACAAGTCGAGCCATTGACCCGCTTCTCCGAAGCGATCCTGATCGGTGCGGGCGTGCCCCGCCACAAGGCGGAAATCACCGCTGCCTGCCTGATCTCCGGCAATCTGCGCGGGGTGGATTCGCACGGAATTCAGCTGCTGCCCTTCTACATCGAGCAGTTGCTGGCCGGGGAAATGGATGCGAACGCCGATGGCGCCGTGATCTCCGAAGGCGGCAGCTGCCTGCATTTCGACGGGCAGAACGCGATCGGGCAGTGGGTGGCGGAGTCCTGCTGCAACCACGCGA
Source organism: uncultured Acidobacteriia bacterium (assembly GCA_903876865.1). Lineage (GTDB taxonomy): Bacteria > Acidobacteriota > Terriglobia > Bryobacterales > Bryobacteraceae > Solibacter. The sequence continues at coordinate 3,131 of CAIRBY010000401.1, read as the reverse complement.
TCCGCATCGCCAAAGAGAACGGGCTCGCACTGGTCATCGCCAAGGAATCGAACCACTTCGGCGCGGCGGCATGGTGGGCGCAGAAGATGCGCGCGGCGGGACAGATCGGGATTGTGATGTGCAACGCGTCGCCGATTGTGCCGCCATGGCAGGGCAAGAAAGGGCAGTTAGGCACCAACCCTATCTGTATGTCCGTGCCCGGTCCCTGGCTGCTCGACATGGCCACCACCACGGTCGCGGCGGGCAAAGTATTCAAGGCGTTCCTCAACGGCCAGCCGGAGATTCCCGCCGGCTGGGCCTTCGATTCCGAAGGCGTGCCGACCACCAATACCGAGGCCGCGTACAAGGGACTGCTCATGCCGCTCGGGGGCTACAAGGGCAGCGGGTTGGCGATGATGGTGGAGATTCTCTGCTCCGTCCTCAGCGGCGGCGCCATGTCCAACGAACTCGGCGGCATCCGCTTCCGCGGCAAGAAGGTGCGCGTGAGCCAGATGTACATGGCGATCGATGTGGCGCGTTTCATGCCGGTGGAGGAGTTCACGGAGCGCGTGGAGAAGCTGGTTCACATCATGAAGAGCACCCCCGCCGCGCCGGGCTATGACGAAGTCCTGGTGGCGGGCGACCCCGAATGGCGCATGGAAGCCGAGCGGCGCAAGAACGGCCTGCCCATCGCCGATGGCAATTGGGACGCGCTGCTCAAAGCCGCTGCGAAGGTCAATGTTCCGGCGATCAGCGCGTAAGTAGAAGCAGCTCCGATTTTCAGGTAAGGCGGCGGGCCGCTGTGGCTCAGGCTACTTTCGAATGAACTCGCGGATATAACGATTCACTTCGTCTGGCTTCTCGTGAACCACCCAATGCGTGCCTTCCGGAATGCGCCGGATGCGCAGGGCCGGCACGTACTGCTCGAGGCCGTCAAGGTTCTGCGCGAGTAACGCCGTGTCCTTCTCTCCCCAGATCACCAGCGTCGGCACCCGGACCATTATTTTGGCGGAGACGGCTCCTGGCTGCGGAGCCGGTGGGGGCGCGGCCGCCGCCTCGTTGGCCGCGGGAGGACCGATCCGTGCCGCGCGATAGTAATTCAAGCCGCCCGTCAGGGCGCCCGGCTGCGACCATGCTGCAAGATACGCCTGCTTGTCCGCCTCGGAGAATGCGCCGCTCTTCAGGCCGGCTCCAAGCACGGCCTGCGCGAGAAACGCATAGTTGTTGGCGGAGAGGGTTGCTTCCGCCTGCGGACTGCGGAACATCAGCATGTACTGGCTGGCGCGCTGTTGCCCGGGATCTTCTCGCAGCAGCCGCCCGAATACATCGGGATGCGGTGCGTTGACGATGACCAGTTTCTCAATGCATTCCGGATGGGTCGCCGCGAGTGACCACGCCACTACGCCGCCCCAATCGTGCGCGACCAAAGTGAATTTCTTATATCCCAGGTGTGCCGCCAGCGCGCGGACATCTTCCATCAGATAGTTCATCTGGTAGCGATCCACACCTTCCGGTTTGGCCGAGAGATTATAGCCGCGCATGTCCGGCGCGACCGCCAGATGGTCCTGTCCGAATTCAGCGAGCTGGGCTTTCCACTCGTACCAGAATTCCGGAAAGCCGTGCAGGAAGATAATCAGCCGGCCCTTCCCGGCGCTGACATAGTGCAGCCGCACACCGTTCACGACGGCGTAATTGTCTTTCAATGCCGGAGTGTTCTTCGTTGTCCCCATGAGCGTGGTTCCCGTCAAAAGGGCCCCCGCGAGAAAGCCAATGATTCGCCTGCTATGGTTCATGCGAGGGAGTCTATCACGCAGGTACCGCGCATTGCTTCGTTTTCTCGCGCATCGGGCTGCGTGCGTTCAGGTTTCCAGATCAGGCGCCGGGCTGCCGCGCCTGAAAGCCGCTTCAGCCCGGTTCCGTTACTGCTCCTCTGAGAGTCTACGGCGTGATCTTCGGGTGCGCGCCGGCCACCGTCACGACTTCGTAGATCCTGGTCATCACGGCCTTCCGATGCGCATTCAGCAGGTTCAACTGAGCCATATAGGCCGCGTAGGTCTTGCCGGGAACGGCCTTCTTGAAGGCTTCCTCGGTCAAGGCGCCAGGGCCGGTCATGAGCACCTCGGCGTCCTTCCATACAACGGATACGCTGAAGGAGTAACCGGCCTCATCGTCGGACATGATCGCCGTCGCCGGCCGGGTTACTCCCCATCCCCGCTCGTTGCCCGCGCTCATACGGTACTGAGCGATCGGCATGGTGTAGTCCTGCAGGAACTGCGCCATCTGTGTGCGGTAATCCGGATCCACCTGGTAATTTACCGAACGCATATAGTTGCCTGCTCGCACCTCCCCAATACGCGCGGTGGACGTACGCCACAGGGTTTTGACGGTCTTCGCCATGGAATCGCGTTTATCCAGATATTGTTGATAGCTCGCGAAGCCCGCCTTCTTAGCGCGGGCATCCCACAACTTCATATCCAAAGGAGCCAGCGACGGCGGGTTTTTGTACCAGACGATCTGCGCATAGTTGAACTCCGAGCCCGCCGAATACGGCGCGGTAAGCCGCAGAATATAGTAGGCATCGATGTTTCCTTCATCCACGCCCGACTGGCCCATTTTCACCATCTCGGTTTCCGCGAATTTTCGGAAATCGGTGGCTTTTCCCGGCAGCGTTTGGTAGTACGTCAGGCCGACGTAGTGGGGCGCGGTCTGCGCCAGCGCTACGGTAGCCGCGAACATTGTGAAGATTCCGCCGAGCAAGGCTCGCCGGAGTTGGTGATCGAAGAATCGTTGTTGCATTATCTTTCCCTCGCCATCGGCCAGAATTTGGGATCGAACAAGGGTCCCGGTTACGTTGCCCAGTGGCCGGACAGCATTGCGACGAGTCTATATCGAATTCCGCAATTCCGTTCCAGTCGATTTGGAAAGATCATGCGCCAACTAATCCTCCGGGCCTAGTACCCCTAGTCCGGAAGCCTTGCCGCGGGGCGGGTACGGAACACCGCGAAGTGCATGGAAGGAGCCACAACAGCATATTCTCATTGAAGGATGAGCCTGAACGGAGGTAGCGAGGCGGCTGGCTCCTTTCGGGTTTGGGTGTTGGAGAATCGTGGTCATCGGCGCGGTGGGAATGTGGGAAACGCGGAGCGTTTTCC
>CAIRBY010000400.1 GCA_903876865.1 uncultured Acidobacteriia bacterium | reverse complement strand
CGTGGTGTCGTCGGTGGCGCGTACAACGATACGTTCCGCGTCGACCTGCTGAATCACGCCCGAACGGCGGGCGATCGTCGCAGCACCTGAGTCACGGGCAACAGCTTCTTCGACACCCGTGCCGACGAGCGGCGCTTCGGCGCGCAGCAGCGGCACAGCTTGACGCTGCATGTTCGAGCCCATGAGCGCGCGGTTGGCGTCGTCGTTCTCAAGGAACGGGATCAGCGCCGCGGCGACCGAAACGAGCTGTTTCGGCGACACGTCCATGAAATCGACTTTATCAGGCGGCAGCGGCAGCACGTCGCCGGAGCGGCGGCTGATAATCATTTCTTCGGTGAAGCGGCCCTTGGCGTCGATCGGCTGGTTTGCCTGCGCGACGCTGTAACGGCCCTCTTCCATCGCCGAGAGGTACTGCACCTCGTCGCTGACGCGGCCGTCCTTGACCTTGCGGTAAGGCGTTTCGATGAAGCCGTACTTGTTGACGCGCGCGAAGGTCGCGAGCGAATTGATCAGACCGATATTCGGGCCTTCCGGCGTTTCAATCGGGCAGATACGGCCGTAGTGGGTCGGATGCACGTCGCGCACTTCGAAGCCCGCGCGTTCGCGGCTCAAACCGCCTGGTCCAAGCGCCGAGAGACGACGCTTGTGCGTGATCTCGCTGAGCGGGTTGGTCTGATCCATGAACTGCGAGAGCTGGCTGGATCCGAAGAATTCGCGGATCGCGGCCATCACCGGCTTGGCGTTGACCAGATCGTGCGGCATGGCCGTCGACATTTCCTGGTACACGCTCATCTTTTCCTTGATGGCGCGTTCCATACGGACCAGGCCGATGCGGAACTGATTTTCCAGCAACTCGCCCACCGCGCGGACGCGGCGGTTGCCGAGGTGATCGATATCATCCACCGCGCCGATGCCCTTACGCAGCTTCAGCAGGTATTTGATGGTCGACTTGAAATCTTCCGAATCGAGCGTGCGCTTGTCGAGAGCGGTCGCCTCCGAACGGTCGTACAACTTGATGTTGAACTTCATGCGGCCCACGCGCGAGAAATCGTACTTGCGCGGGTCGAAGAACATGCCCTGGAAGAGCTGCGTGGCCGTATCCACCGTGGGCGGATCGCCGGGACGGAGCTTGCGGTAGATTTCGATCAGCGCGTCGCGCTGTTCCTTCACGGCATCCTTGCGGATGGTGGAGGCGATTACGGTGCCTACATCGTCGCGTTCCGGGAAGAAGATTTCGAAATCCGTGATGCCGGCTTCGATCAGCTTGGCGACCACGGTGGTCGTCAACTCGCTGTTGGCGTCGATCATGACTTCGCCGGTCGTCATATCGACGACATCGGCGACCACAAAGGCGCCTTCCAGATCGTTGGCGGCGATTTCCACCTTGTCGATCTTGGATTTCTGGATTTCCTTGTAGAGCGAAGCGGTGATCTTCTTGCCCTGCCCGACTACGGTATCGCCGCTCTTGGTGGTGATCGCGTGCGAGAGCTTCAGGCCCGTGAGACTTTCGTCCACGTTCCAGAAGAGCTTCTTGTCCTTGATCTCCATCTTGCTGACGCGATAGAACGCCCGCAAAATCTGCTCGTCCGTTTTCAGGCCGAGCGCGCGCAGGAAGACCGAACCGTAGAATTTGCGCTTGCGGTCGATACGTACGTACAGGATGTTCTTGTTGTCGTATTCGAATTCGACCCAGCTGCCGCGGTAGGGGATGATCTTGCCGAGGTAGTAGCCTTGCGCCTGGACTTTTTCAAAGAAAACGCCCGGCGAACGGTGCAACTGGCTGACGATGACGCGCTCGGTTCCATTGATGATGAACGTGCCGTTGTCCGTCATCAGCGGAATTTCGCCGAAGAAGACTTCCTGCTCTTTGATGTCCCGTACGCTCTTCTTCTGCGTCTCCGGGTCTTTGGAATAGACGGTCAGTCTTATCGTGACTTTCAGTGGCGCGGCATAGGTCATTCCGCGTTCCTGGCACTCCTGCATGTCGTACTTGAGCTGCAGCCCGACCGGGTCGCCGCATTTGTTGCAGAAGGTCACGACGTTCTTGTTGAACGTGCCGCAATGGTGGCAAAGAATGTCGCCCGCGTGGAAGGGGTCCGTGCGGATGGTCGCGCCGCAACTCCGGCAGGTTGACCGCAAGTGATGCAACCCTTTCAGATTGCCGCATTTGCATTCCCAGTTGCCGATCGAGTAGTCGACAAACTCCAGGTCGCTGACCCCGCGAAAATCGGAGATCGGGAAGACCGAATTGAAAACAGTCTGCAGTCCGATGTCCTCGCGCTCATTGGGCAGCAAGTCCATTTGCAGAAACCGCTCGTACGAGTTCTTCTGAACCTCGATCAGGTTCGGGATGGGGATCGAGGTCTTGATCTTCGAAAAATCAACTCGCTCGGGAGCAGCAGCGCCGTTATTTTGAATTTCCATTCTTAAGACTCCTGACGGCCGATCAGCCTATGCCAGCAAACTGCGCTTTACAGTGAAAACCGCGCAATACAATACAATGCCAATGGCGCCCCTGGAGGTGATGCCTCCCGGAGCGCCGGATGATGTTTCAAGGGCGGGGGTGATACCACCGGAAAGCAGCCGCAAAGCAGTGCCTCCGGGTTGGAGTTCGCGATGAAGATGGGGTATCGGGAAGTGTAAACGCACGAATCCTGTGTGAGAGTTGGGGGCGCGCAAACGCGCAGAGATGCCCTCTCGGCAGTCTTGCCCGGACTGCAATTTGAGTCCCAGGGTTCGAAAAGCACAGTCACCAATTGGGATCCGAGACGATGAATCGGACGCCCAACTACTCACTCTAACAGGACCTACGCCCCGCGTCAAACGACAAAAACACTACGGCCTCCCACATCGGGAGGCCGAGTGGCCGGACCATTTTGCGTCCGGCCCCCAAAGTTGAGAAGACTACTTCACTTCGACGGTCGCGCCGGCGTCAGTGAACTTCTTGGCGATGGTCGTTGCTTCTTCCTTGCTCACGCCTTCTTTGATCGGCTTGGGAGCGCCATCGACGAGGTCCTTCGCTTCCTTCAGGCCGAGGCTGGTAACTTCGCGTACCGCCTTGATCACGTTGATCTTATTGGCGCCAGCGCCGGTCAGGACCACCGTGAATTCGGTCTTCTCTTCGACTGCCGGAGCCGCCGCAGCAGCGCCGCCGCCGGCAACCATCACCGGTGCCGCCGCAGCCGCCGAAACGCCCAGCTTTTCTTCCAGCAACTTGACCAGCTGAGAAGCCTCGAGCAGCGTCAAGCCTTGAATCTGTTCCGCAATTGCTGTGATATCCGCCATTTCAAACTCCTATGTATTCTAAAAATTGAGATTTCGTTGTCCGGGTTATAACCGCCCGGTGTAACCCGAACTACTCCGAGAACTTGTTTTCCTTGACACCCTGATCTACTACCACCGCCAGGTTGCGGCCGACGGCGTTCATCACCGTCACCAGTTGCTGCGCCGGCGCGTTGATCACGTAGAGCAGTTTGGCAAAAATCGCTTCCTTCGAAGGCATCGTGGCAAGGTCGTTGATTTCCTTGACATCGATGACACGGCCTTCCACCATGCCGGCCTTGAAGGTGAATGTGGGATTCGTCTTCGCGTATGCCGTGAGCGCCTTGGCCAGCGCCACCGGATCGTCAGTGGTATAAGCCAGCGACGTCATTCCGCGGAGATCTTTGAGAACCTGTTCGCTCGGCGTGCCTTCGCTCGCCAGTCCCGCCAGGTTGTTCTTCACCACGCGGTATTTTCCACCCGCGCCGCGCACGATCTTGCGCAATTCGAAATCCTGGCTCACCCGCAGCTTTTCGTAGCCGGTGACGAACAGGTTGTTCAAACCGCCCAGATCCTGACGCAGGGAATCGAGGTCTTTATTCTTATCTTCCTTCTTTTTCATGGGAATACCTGTTACGGCTTAGACTGCCGCCTTCACACTGAATGGCGCGGTGTCGATCGCGACGCCCGGGCCCATCGTCGAGCAGATCGTCGCGCTTCTCACATACTTGCCCTTCGCCACCGCCGGCTTCGCCTTGATCACTGCCGTGATCAGGGTCGAGGCGTTTTCAACCAGCTTCTCGGTCGAGAAACTGATCTTGCCAACCGGTGCATGGATGATCCCGGTCTTATCGACGCGGAATTCCACTTTACCGGCCTTGATTTCTGCAATCGCCTTCGCAACATCCACCGTGACGGTGCCGGTCTTCGGGTTCGGCATCAGGCCCCTGGGACCGAGCACCTTACCCAACTTACCGACGGAGCGCATCAATATCCGGGGTGGCGATCACGGCGTCATAATCTGTCCAACCTTCAGACTGGATCTTGTTCACCATGTCTTCGCCGCCGACGAAATCGGCGCCCGCTTCGGTGGCTTCCCGCTGCTTGTCGCCGCTGGCGATGACCAACACCTTTTTCGACTTGCCCAACCCATTGGGCATGACGACGGTGCCGCGAACCATCTGGTCGGCGTGCTTGGGGTCCACTCCGAGACGCATGTGTACTTCCACGGTCTCGTCGAACTTTGCGAATTTGATTTTCTTGATCAGCGGAACGGCCTGGTCCAAGGTGTATTCCTTGGCTTCGACCTGCTTCTGCGCGGCTTGATACTGTTTTCCTGGTTTACGTGCCATAGCTCCTCATTGGTGCAAGCGGTCCGTTCCAAAATGGCATACGAACCTCCCACTGAGCATTATCAAAGGGACAGCACGTAGTGTACCAGATCGCGCCGGGAAATGTCTACATCGGGACTTGGATTGTCGGGACAGGGATCAGGCCGCCTCCTGTAATGATACCGCTCGTCCTGTTGCCTTCCTGATGCAGTTCTAAGAGCAGTTCGCCGGAGGATGTGAGCGATTCGCCACGTTCCCCTACCCGATAGCGAGAAATTCAACATAACGCTTGAATTCGAATGGTAATGGACATACCATCAGTGTCGAAGGATCGGATATTCAGATGAAACTGTCTTCTGTACTGGTGCTCCTGTTCGCCGCGACTCTGCTGTTCGCGCAAGATATCATGCCCCGGATGGCTTCCGTAGACCCCTATAGCGCGAAAGCGGGGGATGTAGTCACTGTCACCGGCGAGAATCTCGACAAGGCGAATGTCGCCAAAGTCTATCTCACCGACGGCAAGAACGACCTCGTTTGCGACGTCACCGAGCAGGCGGCGACCGCTCTCAAGTTCAAAGTCCCCGCCAAGGCCACAGGCCGCATGGCGATTATGATTCTGACGGGCGGGAAGGAAGGCAAACTCATCGAACAGCCTGTGAAGCTGACGATCGAGTAATCACATGCGCCGATAGGGCGCAGACAGGTACTTTTTCGATTCCTGCGCGGCTTCCGCTTCGGGAGCGTAGGCAATCGCTTTCTTGTAGGCTTCAATCGCTTCGCCGCGGCGATGCTTCATATCGTAGATCTGACCCATCCGCAGGTATGCCTGCACCCCGGTATTCAGGTCCAGATCGTCGCTCGCGGCCGAGGCGGCCACCTTCTTCATGTTCTCAAGGGAGTGGTCCAGATCGTTGTACCAGAACTGGATCGACCCCTGCTGGTAGTAGATCTTCTCCCACGGCAGGCGCTCAAAACCCGGCGCGTGACGCTCCTTCATCAGCGCGACCTCCTGCAACGCCTGCAATCCGTGGGCGCCGTCGCCAGACTGGCTGTACATCTGCCCCAACTCCAGCCGCAGCAGATAATTCCGCGGATAGCGACCGATCAACTCCTGCACCAGCGGCACCGCCTGCTTCGGCTGATTTTCGCGGCGGTAGAGCGCGCACAACAGAATCTCCGCATCCACGCGATTCAGGTTCCCGTACCTGGCTACGTTCTGCACCGTGCGGATACCCTTGTCCTTATCTCCGTGGATGCCGATCATGAAGCCCAACATCTTATATCCCAGCGGCAGGCTGCCGACGATGTAATCGTGCAAACCCTGCACCAGGCGCGCGTCCACATTCTTCGGTTCCAGTTCCGTGATGCGGTTGTGCAGGCGGCGCGCCGCGTTGGCATCGCGCAGCGAATCGTGCCACGCTTTCTTCACTACCCAGTAATAATTCGAACGGAGCCCGTACGCGATTCCTTCCGCGTACATCGCCCCCGTGTCATTGGGGTTCTGCTTCAAACGCACTTCCGAAAGCGCCATCGCGCGCGCAATTTCGTCCAGTATCCGCTTCTCCAATTCGGGCGTCGGGTTCAGTTTGGGACGCCGCAGGAAGGAATTGTTGCCGGAAACCAGTTCGCTTTCAAGCGCACCGTTGCGGAACATCTCGCGGAAGATCAGGGTCTGCGCGAGGTGATTGTGCAGATCCGGCAGCGCGGGATTCTGCGTGATCGCCTTTTCAAAGACGGCGATCGCCTGATCGTACTCCAGATTGTAGAAGTGCGAAAAGCCCTCGTCAATCAGGGACTGCTGGCCGACCAGCGGGGCGGCCCCTACCGCCAAGAGCACAACAAGCTTCAGCATCTGCCTCTATTTTAGTGGAGATTCCCTGCCCGCTGCAGTACTCTAAAGCGCGTGATCGGCGGGCGCGTCCTCGCCGCGCCAGATCTTCTGCGCCGTCCACACCTGCGCCGGTTGCGCCCAGAACGGGTCAGCGGGAGCCAGGCCCAGCGGCAGGAAGATCGTCGAGCAGAGATAGAGACTTCCGGTGGAAATATAGCTCTCGCCCAGATGCGGCTGGTGCCCGCAGAAACCCACCGTCAGCCAGCCTTTCGCATCGAACGTGCCGGGCGCTTCGAGCAGTCGCCGCATGACCGCGGTCATGGCCGCGCGCGCTGCCGGCATGTGCCCGAGCAGGGCCTGTTGGGCCAGTAAATGGAACACACCGGTCCGATAGGCGATCGAGCGGCCCACAACCGGGAAAGTGCCTTCGGGCGAAATCAATCGCTCCTGGATCGCGGCATAGCGCTTGGCGCGCTCGAGAATCGGCGGGGTCAGGGGTTCCCAGCGCTTCGTTTTGGCAGAGAGAGTGCGCAGGATGTCCACCAGCATCGGCTGGATCACGAAGCTGTTGTAGTAATCGAAGTGGAAGTGCGGACCGTCGCCATATACACCGTCCCCCAGATACCACTGCTCGTGCTCGCGAATCGCGTAGTCGATGCGCATCGCGTCCCAGTTCTCACCCATCAGCGCGAGCGCGGCTTCCACGGTGGCGGCGAAGAGCAGCCAGTTATTGAAGCCGGGCGTGATGGCGCGCGAGGAAAGCAGCGCGGCCGCCAGATTCTTCTGCGTGGCGCCGTCCAGTTTCTTCCAAAGCTCATTGGGCGCGCGCAGGATCGCCTGGCCCAGGAAGCCGCAATCCACCAGCGGCTGCGTGCCCTCGTGGAAGTTGAGGAAATCGGCCGATTTCGGGTCGCTCGCATTGCGGATCGCCTGGCGCGACAGTTCCGCGAAACGTTGTTGCGAATCCCGCTCCGCGCCGGCGGCCAGGGGCGTTTCCAGCCAAGGCGCGATGCCGGCCAGCAGCCGGCCCAACGCTTCCAGGTGCGTGCACCTGGCGCGCTCGGCGACATTGCCCGTCACGCACTCCACGGGCATGTTGCGCTTCAGCGTGCCCGCCGCGAGATTGCGCAGTACGGGTTCGGCGATTCGCGTCAGTTGCCGCAGCCAATATTCGCGGTCATTCTCAGCGGCCTGCGCCAGTGACTGTGCCTGTGATTGGGCCTGTGATTGGGCCTGTGATTGGGCCTGTGATTGGGCCTGTGCCTGCGATGCCGCCATGGCCAGGCCCGCCGCAGACTGAAAGAAGCTACGCCGATCCGTCATGCCACTTATAGTAATGCGTTGCGGGGAAAACCACCTCGCCTACGCCGCGTCGTCCAGCGCGCCCTTTTCCAGGTGATGCACGCGCGTGGCGAACTGCGCGGCGTGCGGATCGTGGGTCACCATCACCACCGTCTTGCCGAAATCTTTATTCAGCTTGGAGAGAATGGTCAGCACTTCCTGCGCCGATGCCGCATCCAGATTGCCCGTCGGTTCGTCGGCCAGAATCAGGTCCGGGTCCGTCACGATCGCGCGCGCGATCGCCACTCGCTGCTCCTGGCCGCCCGAGAGTTGCCGCGGAAAGTGGCCCAACCGGTCGCCCAGCCCCACCAGTTTCAGCGCGGTCTCGGCATGCTCCATGCGCTCGCCCCGTTTCAAATTGGTAAGCTTGAGCGGCAATTCCACGTTCTCCAGCGCTGTGAGCACGGGAATCAGATTGAACTGCTGGAAGATGAAGCCCACATGTTCGTTGCGCCAGTGCGCAATCTCGCGGTCGCTCAACTCGCGCAGGTTGTGGCCCAGCACCCGGATTTCTCCATCCGTGGGCCGGTCCATCGCAGCGATCAGGTGCAGGAGCGTGCTCTTGCCGGAACCGGAAGGCCCCATCAGCGCCACGAACTCGCCCTTGTGAATCTGCAGGCTGACGTCGTTCAGGGCGGTCACCTTAAACTCATCGCGAACGTACTCTTTGGACAGATGGCTCGTCTCGATGATCACTTCGCTCATAGCATTCACGCCTTCTGGCGAACCTTGTCGCCATCTTTCAAGGTAGCCGGCGGATTCACAATCACGTCCTCGCCGCCCACCAGACCCTGCTCCACGCGAATTCCCTGCGGGCTGGTCGCCCCCGTTTTCACGCTTCGCCGCACCGCTTTGCCCTCCAGCAGAACGAACACGCTGCCATCCTTCAACGCGGAGGCAGGCACGATCACCACCGGCTTCGCCGGACCTTCCGACGCCGGCGCGGGCTTATCGTCCGACGCGAACGCCACGCTCGCGTTCATTTCCGGCCGCAGGTACTCATCCGGCTTCGTGACTTTCACCTTGACCTGCACGGTAGCCTTCTGGCGGTTGGCTTCAGGCGAGATCTCCTTAATGAAGCCATCGTACTTGCGGTCCGGGAATGCGTCCGTCGTGACGGTACCGTGCTGCATGGAGTGAAGCTTGGCGAAATCGTTCTGAGCGATATCCAGTTCCACTTCCAGATCGTTCAGATCGGCCAGCGAAACCACGTAGCCCTTGGCGCCGCGATCGCCCACAAAACTCGTGGTGACAAACTCGCCCTTCTCTACCGCCCGCTCCAGGATAGTGCCGGTAACCGGCGCGCGAATGATGGTATTGGCGAGATTCGTCTCCGCGTAGTTCAGCGCCCCCCGCGCCTGCTCCACCTGCCCGCGCAGCGAATCGATCTCCTCCTGACGCGGCCCCAACTTCACCAGCTCATACGTCTTCTGCAGCGAGCTGACGCGATAGACCGCGTTATCGTATTTCGCCCGCGCGTCATCCACCACCTGCACCGCGATTACCTTCTCCTTCAGCAACTGATTGTTGCGGTCCAGCGTGATCTTGGCATTGTCCAGATCGCTCTGCGCAGTCTTGACGTTGGCCATGGCCTGCGCGATTTCCTCGGGACGGGAGCCATGCAGCGCCTGGTCCAATTTCGCCTGCAGGCTCGCCAACTGCCCCTTACCCTGCAGCACGTAAGCCTGATACTCGTCGTCTTCGAGGCGCACGAGCACATCGCCTTCGTGGACATGGGAGCCCTTATCGACGCCGATCCACTTCACCTTGCCGATGACCTTCGCCGCCACTTCGATCTTGTGCGCCGCCACGATGTAGCCAGTGGCGTTCAGCACCACGCCCGCCGGCGCACTGGCAGCGCTGATCGATTTCACCCGGACCACTTCGACCTCCGCCGGCTGATTCAGTTTGTCCGAAGCGAAGCGCCAGCCGCCCAGCAGCAGCAGAATCAATACGCCGATCACGACCCAACGCGTGGCCCACCTGGAAGGTTCGGCCGAACGGCGCTTGCTCCGATCGATACGCAGATTTTTCAGTTCCGAGTCCATAATCTCCGTTAGATTTGCCGTAAGGCCGTGAGGATTTCTTTTCTTGCGGCGTTACTGGCCGGGAACAGGCCGCCCACTGCGCCCAGCACCACGGCGAATAGAATGCCAAACATCATGATTTGCGGCGACACGTGAAAGTTGAATGCCGTCTCAGAGAAATTGGAGTTGCCGATCCCTGTGGTAATGCCGTTCAACGGCAACACCAGCAGGCACCCCAACACCCCGCCCAGCCCCGAGAGCAGGACGGATTCCAGGAAAAAGCTCACCAGGATGCTTCCCTTGGAAAAGCCCAACACCCGCAGCGTCCCGATCTCGCGAGAGCGCCGCGCAACAGCGGCGTACATGGTATTCATCGCCGCAAAGGCGCTGCCCACCGCCATGATGACGGCCACGAAGATCCCGATGTATTCGATCGGCGCAGCCGACGTGGTCTGGGCCGCATAATAATCGGTCTCCGACTGCGCGTTCATATTCAGACGCTGGTCGTTGTTGATG
>CAIRBY010000399.1 GCA_903876865.1 uncultured Acidobacteriia bacterium | reverse complement strand
GGTAAATTGATGGCGGGCGGGGGGCCTTTTAAGGCCTAAAAACTGGGTTTCCACTGTTTCCAGTTTCCAGTGTTTCCGGTTTCCAGGGCGCAACGGGCGGCATAAATGGCACTACTTTCCAAACGCGAGTACGCCGCGCAGATGCGGGTTAGCCACACGGCAATCAATAAGGCCGTGACCGCCGGCCTGATTCCGTTGGTTGCTGGAAAGATCGACTCCGCCGCTCCAAACGCCTGGGAGGAGCGGCGGCGCGAAGTTCCTACGTCGGGTCCGGTATTGAACTCCAAAGCCGATGCAGAGCGGCGGCGGGAGCAGGCCCGCGCGGACATCACCGAAATGGAGGCTCTTCGCCGCAAGGGCGAACTGGTCTCCGTCAAGGAAGTTCAGGAGGCCTTGAGTGCGCTAATCACGCAGGTGCAAGCCACGCTCCTGCTAATCCCCTGCCAGTTGGGATTTAGACTCGCGGTCACAAACGACGTGACCGCCTGCGAGCGCATATTGGATGCAGAGATTCGCGCGGCACTGACTGAGTTGAGCCAGTGGGAGCCCAGCGGATCTGACGGTAGCGGCGGATTTGAACACAACAGAGGAGGGATTGGGCAACTATGACAAATAGATACGCAATGACGGGGCAGACGACGCAGGCCTATAACGATCAGGTCAATTACGCGCGCTGGCAGAGGGAGCAAAATGCGGGGCGGAACAGCAAGGCTCAGCCGTCGCCGATTCAGCAGGCCCAGGCCCGCGTTACCAAAGACGCTCCCCGGGCCGCTAACGGAAGTACTCCGCCGGCGGCGGGGGCGCAGCCGTGGCGCTCTGTTCTGGTCGAGGCTGGACTGCGGACTGAGGCAGATTCCAATGCGGCAGGCCTCGGCGGCGCCAGGCCGTGGCGGGAAGTATTGGCTGAGGCGGGGCTCATGAAGTGACTCGCCGCGGCGGGTGTTAGTTTGCACGCGCGCGCACACGCTACGTGCGGCAGGATGAGTAAAAACAAAAAGGGAGGCGGAAGATGGGTACGGCGACAACGCGGTTTTTATCGGTGGTGGAGGCGCAGAGCGTAGGCACTGCAGACGTAGAAAAACTAGCACAAAGCTTCGATCGAGTGGCGGCCTCGATCGATAAAGCGAGCGATAGTTCCAGGAAGATCAGCGAACATCCGGGTTTTGACGATTTCGCTTCGAAGGTGAAGGCAGGAATTGAAGACCCGCTGGGGTCGGCGGGTAGAGAGATCGAAAACCTATTGAAGCGGATGGGGCCGATGGGGGCCGGGATGGCGGCCGGCGCGGGATCAATGGTTGCCATGGGGTTGGCCGCCTTCGAGGCCGCGCATTCGCTGGGCGAATACGGACTGCAGATTCAGAACGTCGCGCTACGAACCGGACTGACCACGAAGGAGGTCGGGCAGTTCGGATACGCAGCGCGCATGACCGGGCAGGACGTGAGCATCTACGAGAAGATGATGCGCGGCCTTGCGGACGCGACCGACGACAATTCCGAGAAGGGGGCGAAGGCCCGGGAAGTGATGAAGGGCATGGGCGTCGAGATGCGCGGCGCCAATGGGGAACTGAAGCCAACCTCGACGCTGTTGCTGGAAATCTCCGAAGGGCTCGGCGGGATGAAGAACGCGCTGGAGCGGGCGAGCGCGGCGCGGGCGATCTTCAACCGGGTGGGTATCGAAGGTATCCCGGTAATCCTAAGCTTGGCCGAAAATGTGGCGCGGGCGAAGGAAATGGGGCTCGGTGTCGGGGACGACGATATCAAGCGGTGGGAGGATTATCATCGGGCGATCACCAACGTGGAACTGTGGTGGGAGCGGCTTGCGCGCAAGCTCAAAGAGCCGCTGGCGGCGATGATTACGATGGTGGTGAAGGACACCAGCGGCAAGCAGTACACATATGAGGACCTACTCAAGCGAGGGGTGAGTTTCGGCGGATATACGCAGGACAGCGACTACCAGAGAGACCAGGCGATGCGCGGCGCCGGGTTCGGCGGCTTGGTGGATCAGCGGAACGCGTGGAATCTTCCGGTGAGCCTAGAGTGGCAGGACGCGGCGGATCGCGCGGTCTTTGCGCGCCAGCGCGGCGATGAAGCGGTGGCGGGGTTCCAATCGCGGCGCGGGGCGGACCTACAGTATCAACTGAAGGCGGCCGAGGATGCGATGAAGGGGCTGACGGCGCCGACGGCGGGGAAGAGTTCGGCCGAGGACGTGGCGACATATGAGCGCGCCATGAAGAAAGTGGACGGGCTGAAGGCACAGATCCAGCACACGAAGGATCTGGAGGCGGC
>CAIRBY010000398.1 GCA_903876865.1 uncultured Acidobacteriia bacterium | reverse complement strand
GGCGGTGGCGAAGGCCAGTAAGGGCGTCTTCAGCCCGGTGGAGATTGCGCGCGGCCTGGCCGACTCGGCTCGGATGAAGTACTTTCGCGAGGTTCCGGGCGGCTGGCAGATTGCCGACGAACTGCGGGCAATGGTCAGCTTCAAGAAACGAAATCTGATGCAGAATTTCGCGGACTTGGGGAAATTCGATATCGTCTTCTGCCGGAATGTCGCGATCTATTTCAACGAGCGGGACAAGGCCGAACTCTTCCGGCGCCTGGCGGGCGCTTTGGACCGCGATGGGGTTCTGTTGATCGGCGCGATGGAGTCCCTGAGCGGAATCGCTCCCCAGTTTGAATCCCAGCGCTATCAGCGTACGGTCTTCTACAGAACCAAACCTCCCGCTCCCCGTGCCTGATGGCGTGGAGGCAGCCGTCAGACCGTGCGTTCCCAGCCGGACTTACTGCAGGCGTGCCGCTTTGCGGGAAGAGCCGCTCTTCTTCGCGCCGCCCGACTGCCGTTCATAGTTGCGGATGTGCGAACTCGCCATGCTATCCGCCACGCTGACGTGGTAGCTCAGCCACTCGTGCAGTCCATCCAACATCGCCGGAGCCGACTCGCAATCCTCCGGAGAAAAGCCCTCGATCAACTCTTCCACCCTTCGCCGCGCTGTGGCGTGCTGCCGCTTATGCCACGGATACTCCGGGTAGCCCGAGGCGCGCATCAGGCGTTCCTCATGGGCAAAATGCCTGACGATTTCCCCGGCCATCCGCTGCATCAGTCCGAGGATTGTGGCGGCTGGCGCCGCTGCCCCAATCGCCCCCCGCACCTCTTCCAGCGTGCAGTAAATCTGGAGGTGTTCGGCATCGATTTCCGGCAGGTATACACTTCGTTGAGAGTTGAAAGGTAGGACGTCCACCAGGATAGTTTAATAATTGCGGAGGTGAAAATCTACAATACACAAGAAAGAATTCACACTTAGTAAGATAGTTTCGCGTGCGCGATCATGGCTTGTCCCAGACAAAGCCCGCCATCGTTCGGCGGGACGTGGGAATGAAGGAATACAGTGAAGCCATCGTCGCTCAATGACTGCGCCGTGCGCCGCAGCAGGTAGAGATTCTGAAAGGTCCCGCCGGAGAGGCAGACCCGGTTGAGCCCGGTGTCGCGCCACGTCCGGCGGCAGGATTCGGCGATGGCGGCGGCCACCGTATTGTGGAAGCGCGCGGCGGCCACTGCCGGTTGCTCGAGATCCGCCGCCACCCGCCGGATGGTCTCGCGGAAATCGATCGCCGCCCCGTCCAGATCGAACGGGTACGGATCTTCGATGCCCGGGGCGGCGATCGCTTCCAGTTCGATTGCCGCCTGCCCTTCATAGTTAGTCTCCAGGCGCAGGCCCAACAGCGCGGAGACGGCGTCGAAGAGCCTGCCGCACGAAGAGGTCTCGACTGTATTGATTCCGCGATCCAGCATCGTCTCCACGACCTGCCGCTGACGGGCGGAGACGGCGGAGAGAAATGCCGGATGATCGAGCCCTGCGTCTCTCGCATACGCGAGCGCAATCCGCCACGGTTGCCGAACCGCTGCGTCTGCGCCCGCCAGCGCAACGTAGCGGAAGTGGGCCATGCGCTCGAAGCCGGCGTAATCGCAGACCAGAATCTCACCGCCCCAGATCTTGCCATCTGTGCCATAGCCCGTGCCATCCATTGCCACGCCGATCACTTTGCCGCGCACCCGGTTCTCTGCCATGCAACTGGCGATGTGCGCATGGTGATGCTGCACTCCGATCCGTTCCAGTCCGTCCGTGGCCTCCATCTCCAGCGCCAGCCGGGTGGTCAGGTAGTGGGGGTGCAGGTCATGCGCCACGGCGCGCGGGCGGATGCGGAAGAAACGCTGCATGTGCGCGAGCGTCTCCTGCCAGAGCGCGAGCGTCTCCATATTTTCCATGTCGCCGATGTGCTGGCTGAGCAGCGCGTAGTGCCCGCGGGTGAGGCAGAGCGTATTTTTCAACTCGCCGCCGCAGGCGAGAATCTGTTCCACCGGCATGCCGAGATCGATCGGATGCGGCGCGTAGCCGCGCGCCCGCCGGATGCTGCGCTCCCTGCCCTCGAAGATGCGCACCACCGAATCGTCCACGCGGGTGTGGATCTTGCGGTTGTGCAGCAGGAAATAGTCGGCCAGGGGATACAGGCGGTCGGCCACCTCTTCATCGCGGTAGACGATCGGCTCTTCACTCAGGTTGGCGGAGGTCATCACCAGCGCCTGGAAGCCGCCGTCCTCGAAGAGCAGGTGGTGCATGGGCGTATAGGGGAGCATCACGCCGAGGGTGCGGTTGCCCGGTGCAACCGCTGTGGAGATGGCGCAGTCCGGGCGCGCCGGCAGCAGGACGACCGGCCGCCGGATACCCTGGAGTGCGCGGCGCGCGGCGCCATCTACTTCACAGAAGGCTTCGATCGCCGCCAGATTTGCCGCCATCAGCGCGAACGGTTTATCGGAGCGCCGTTTGCGTTCCCGCAGCAGGCGCACCGCGGCATCGTCGGTGGCGTTGCACGCAAGGTGGAAGCCTCCCAGTCCCTTGATCGCCAGGATCTTCCCGGCCCGCAGCATGGCACGCGCCAGTGCGATCGCCTCTTGCCGCTCCGCCAGGCGTTGCGCCCGGTCCCGGAACTCCACCCACGGTCCGCAGGCCGGGCACGCGTTCGGCTGCGCGTGGAAGCGGCGGTCGGCGGGATCGTGGTACTCGGCCGCGCACTCCGCGCACATCGGGAATTCGACCATTGTAGTCTGCGGACGATCATAGGGTATGTCGCGCAGGATCGAGTAGCGCGGGCCGCAGTTCGTACAGTTGGTGAAGGGGTAAGCGAAGCGCCGGTTGGAAGGGTCGCGCAGATCCGCCAGGCAGGCCGGGCAGATGGCGATATCCGGCGGTACCAGCACAAACTCCCCGGCTTCGACGCGGCTGGAGCGAATCACGAACTCCCGCGCCTCTCCGGGCGGCAACTCCTCCTCGAGGATCTCGTCCATCTGCGCCAGTTCCGGGGGGTGGGCGCGAAACTCCGTCAGAAATGCCGCGACCTGCGTATCGCTGCCTTCTATCTCCAGTTCGACGCCCAGCGTGGAATTGAGCACATACCCGTTGAGTTCGAAGCGGTGCGCAAGCGTGTGGACCCACGGGCGGAAGCCCACGCCCTGGACAATGCCCTGAATTTGAAGTCTACGTCGCAATCCCAAACCATAAGGGATCGGGTTGGAGGAACGCAAGCGGGGTGAGCCAAAAGAGCCACAAGAATTTCGAAAATAATCATAGATTTTCGGGGAATGAGCCCTTAATATCAGCTAAGGCGTCTCGCGCCGGAATGTCCGATGCGCGAATCCCCTTGTCCAGGAGGCACCGTGGTCACCGAACGACTGCAATCCACCTACGATCTGCTCCTCAAACATGGAGTCGATCGCAGATCCTTCCTCAAATTCTGCACCACCATGGCGGGAGCCATGGGGCTGGAATCGACCATGGTCCCCACCGTTGTGGCTGCCATGGAAAACAAACCCCGCATCCCGGTGTTGTGGCTGCACGGCCTGGAGTGCACCTGCTGCAGCGAGAGCTTCATCCGCTCCGCGCACCCGATTGCCCAGGACATCATCCTGAATATGATCTCGCTGGATTATGACGAGACGCTTTCGGCGGCGGCGGGCGACCAGATGGAAGAGATCCGCCACAAGATCATGAAGGATTACAAGGGCCAGTATCTGCTGGCGGTGGAAGGGAATGCGCCCACCAAAGACGGCGGCGTCTATTGCACCATTCACGGCGAAGCCTTCGTGGACATTCTGAAAGAGACCGCCGAAGACGCCAAGGCCATTGTCGCCTGGGGCTCCTGTGCCAGCCATGGCTGCGTGCAGAATGCCAAGCCGAACCCGACCGGCGCGCAACCGGTCAAGAAGATCATCACCGGAAAGCCCATCATCAATGTGCCGGGATGCCCGCCCATTGCCGAGGTGATGACCGGTGTGCTGACCTACATCCTCACCTTCGACAAATTGCCCGAACTCGATCGCGCCGGACGCCCCAAGATGTTCTACGGCCAGCGCATCCATGACAAGTGTCAGCGCCGCGCCTTCTTCGATGCCGGGCAGTACGTGGAGTCCTGGGATGACGATGGCGCCCGTAAAGGCTGGTGCCTGTACAAAATGGGTTGCCGCGGTCCGTCCACTTATAACTCCTGCTCCACGGTGAAGTGGAACGGCGGTGTCTCCTTCCCCATCGGTTCGGGCCACCCCTGCATCGGCTGTTCGG
>CAIRBY010000397.1 GCA_903876865.1 uncultured Acidobacteriia bacterium | reverse complement strand
GAACTTACCGTATTTCTTCATGAGTGCCTCTGTTACTAGAGTATAGCCCTTCTTGGGGGGTCCTGACAGAGCTCTTGCACGTATGGGGCCGTACATTCCCCCCGACGTCCATACCCGCTTTTTCAGTGAGTTGGACGTTGCGGGAAGGAGCTTTCTTCCATGTTTCTGGCGGCATCCAAAAAGTGTCCGGATTTGGGATTGGCTTCGAATTACAGTATGCTACCCCGCGGTGCCGAAGCTCTCGCAGAACCACACAAGTTATTCATTTTAAAGGGTAAGCAAAATCGTCCGCAAGCAACTTCGAAGCCATTGCTGTCGGAGTGGAACCCGGCTACACTCAACCATATGGTTGAATACTCAACTGAGCCGCTGGATTCGGTTTTCCATTCTCTCTCCGATGCCACGAGGCGTGGCATTTTGCAACAGTTGACGGATGTAGAGAAGACGGTGGGTGAAATCGCGCAGCCCTACCGGATGTCGTTGGCGGCGGTCTCCAAACACGTCGGGGTGCTGGAACGGGCGGGGCTGGTAAGGGTCGCCAGGCGCGGCAACCGGCACTTCGTCCGCCTCCGCCCGGAGACGTTGCGGCTGGCGCACAACTGGCTCGGATACTACGAGCAGAGCGTCGAGGCGGCTCTGGAAGCTCTGCTGGACGATCCGGAACCGGACGCCAGTTAATCGGCCACAGCCGCGACACAGCCGATGGAGACGAGGAGGCCCTTGGGAAGCGGTACCTGCATGGTCATCCGAGCCGGCGGTTCGGCGGGGAAGTGTTCCGCGAAGGCTGCGTTCACCTGAGGAAAATTCGCGATATCGGAGACGAGAACGGTTGTATTGACTACCAGGTCGAGGCGGCTGCCTCCAGCGGCAAGCACGGCGGAGAGGTTGCGGAATACCTGCTGGAGTTGGGAATCGAAATCGGGACCGGCGGCCAGCCCGGTCGCGGGATCGACACCGGGCTGTCCGGAAACGAAGAGAAGTCCGGCGGAGCGGACGGCTTGGGAATAGGGACCGATGGTCCGGATGGAGGGAACGTGGATGGTCTCTTTCAACGGCATGAACGACAGGATAGCGCGGGAGGAGGAAAGGGTGATGGACCGCTCAGTCACGGGCGGCGGGTTGTGAAACACTCGAGGTGTGAGCACACGGGACTTTCCAATCGTATGCGTGGGCGGGTCGGCAGGCGGGCTCGACGCGTATATGCGCCTGTTGGACCATCTGCCGGACGATATGGGGGTGGCAATTGTCATTGTCAACCACCTGCGAACCGTGGCAACCCAGCTGCACAGAATTCTTCCCCTGCACACCAGGATGCCGGTGGAATTGATTCGGGAACGGTTAGAGGTGGCGCCAAACCGGGTCTTCATCATTCCGGAGAAACGCGATCTGCACGTCCTGAATGGGGAGTTTCGTCTCGAGCCGATTTCGAAGCCGCACGGCTGGCCTGACGTGATCACGGTCTTTCTGAAATCGCTAACCGCCCATTGGGACGGCCAGCTGATCGCCGTGATTGTCTCAGGCTACGACGGCGATGGTGCGGCGGCACTCTGCGGGATTAAAGAGGTGGGAGGAATTACGATCGCGCAGAAGCCGGATACCGCGATCCAACCGGATATGCCGGCCAGCGCAATTGCCAGCGGCTGCATAGACTACGTACTTTCGCCCGAAGCGATCGCCACCGAGATCATTCGCATCGGGAAGGCCGTACGGAGCACCACGGGCACATGATGCGGAGGGCCGGAGAGGCGGCCTTGCTGCGCCGCCTGTCCGCTTGAGAGTGCCGGGGGAAGCCCTGGCTCAGCCTACGGGGTAACGTCGTTCCAGTTCTTGCCGTTGAACATGCCGTGGATCATCTGGAAGATCATGGCTGCGCGCGGCTGCTGCTCTTTATCGAGAGCCGCAACCACGGTGGCGAAGGCGTGGAGTTCGATGGAAGTCATCTGGGATTCGAGAGCGGCCTCGCTCTTCACCGCAGTGTCGATCTCTTCCTGGCCCTTGCCCGCCGCGATCAACTCGGCGATGGCCAGGCGGCTCTTGTTCATCTGGTCATGCAGCGGAATGGCCTGCTTCTGCGCATCGTCGAAGGTCGCCTTGACTTCCTTCTTTTGGTCCTTACTGAGCTTCAACTGCTCAGTGAGCATCTCCATGCGGGAGGGCATGGCAAAACCGCCACCGCCGCCCCCTTGGTTGCCGCCCCCACCGCCACCCTTCTTGCCCTGGGCAAAAATCAGCGCGGACGCGAGCAAACCGAGGCAAAGAATTCGTTTGAACATATTATTGTCTCCCTCCATCACCGCGGCCCTGACCTTCGCCGCGACCTTGACCCTGACCACGTCCCTGACCCTGACCACGCCCACCGCCGCGCCCGCCGCTGCCGGCGAACATACCCGCCATCAGTTCAAAAGCCTGGGGCGCTTTGGCTTGCTGGTTGGGCTTGAGGGTAGCGTATATCTTGGCGAACGCTTCGGCTTCGAAACCGGTCATCACGGCGCTGAGCGTGGTGTAGTCGTTGAAGAGGCGCTTGATGTCTTCGTCGCTACGCTTATCGATGAGCGCGCCGGCGATGATCTGGCGGCCCTTGGCGAGTTGCTCGCGCACGGTGGCGGATTTCTCCATGGTCGCGGAGATGATCTGCAGGGCCTGCTCCTTCTGTTCCTTGGAGAGTTTGAGCTTGTCAAACAGAATGTCGGCTCTGCTCTGACGCTGGGGCCGGGGCATGGCGCTGCCCATGTCGCCGCCACCGCCGCCCATACCGCCTTCGCCGCCACCGCCACCGCCGCCGCGGCCACCCTGAGCGGAGGCGAAGCTCACGGCCAAGGTGAATATGAGTAAAAGTCGAGCGAACATGAAATCTCCCTTGCCCGCGAAGGCAAACCGGTCGTCTGGCACACGGCGGACTCTGCGCGGACCCACTGAATTAGCGTTCCCGTCAATTAAATCACGAATTCAAAGCGGATGCATTTCCACTCCCGCAATGCGCCGGGAAAGGGCCGGGAATGCGCGGCGCGGAAATGAGGCAGCGGGGCGGATTCGTGGCATGCTGTAAGGGCATGCGCGTGGTGATCGACGCGACTCCACTGCTGGTGCGGTCGGCGGGCGTCAAGAATTATCTCTATTACTGGATCGAGGCTCTGCGGCGGACGGCGCGGGCGGGCGAAGAGATTGCCACGTTTCCGGCGATGCGGCAGTTTCGCGCGCTGACGCACGAGGCCTCCGTGACGGGACGCCTCCGCACGCTGGGTGGCTTGGGATTGCTGGCAGCCGGCAATTACCTGCCGCTGCCGGTCTTCGAATGGGCGGCGCGCGGGGCGGACATATTCCACGCAAGCGTTCTGGTGCGCAGGCCGCCGCAACGGGCGCGCCTGACGGCGACGGTCCACGACCTGACGGCCTTCCTGATGCCGGAGTTGCATCCGCGGGCGAACCTGGTGGCGGAAGAGAGCTTCGCGCAGTTGGCGCGGCGGGCGGATCGGTTGATCGCGGTGAGCGAATGCACTCGACTGGACGCGGTGCGGGTGCTCGGGATCGCACCGGAGAAGATCACGACGATTCATTCGGGGATCGCGGACCGCTTCTTCGATCCACCCGCCGAGCGCGTGGAAGAGGTGCGGTTGCGATACGGGTTGCAGCGCCCGTTCGTGCTCTATGTGGGGACGATCGAACCGCGCAAGAACGTGGACCTTCTGCTGGATGCGTATGAAGCCCTGCCGGCGAGCACGCGCGAGCAGTATCCGCTAGTGATGGCCGGCCCGCTGGGATGGGCGAGCGAGAGAACGGTGGCGCGGCTACAGGCCGTGCGCTACCTGGGCTACGTTCCGGAAGACGATCTGGCGCCGTTGACTGCCGCCGCGCACGTCTTCGTCTATCCCTCGCTCTACGAGGGCTTCGGCTTTCCGGTGGCGCAAGCGATGGCGGCGGGGACTCCGGTGATCACCTCCAACGTCTCTTCCCTGCCGGAGATCGCGGGCGAAGCGGCGCTGCTGGTGGATCCGCGCAGCCAGAGCGAACTGCGCGGGGCGCTGGCGCGGTTGCTGGGTAATGAATCGCTGCGCAGTGCGATGCGCGCGGCCGGGCGAACGCAGGCAAAACAGTTCCGCTGGGAAGCTTGCGCGGCCAAGAGCCTCACGTTCTTCCGCGACGTAGCGGGATAGGCGGTAGCGGCGAGTGGCGGAACGGGGGCGTCCCGCGCAGACCAGGGGTCTGCCCCACAGTGTATGCCGACCCGGCGATGGGAAGGCTTAGTGGCACTGCGCGAGAGTGCCGTCGGCACGGGCGCGCTACTGCACACCGAAGGTCACGATATTCGGGCCGGCGGCGATGGCGATGTACTGTTTGCCATCGAACGAATAGGTCATCGGGGATGCGCGCAAAACCTGGTTGGTGGAGAAGTGATAGAGCGGCTTCCCGGTGGTGGCATCGGCGGCCATCAGCGCGCCGCCCTCCTCGCCGAAGATCACCAAGCCAGTGGCGGTGGTGAGGGTACCGGCCCAGGAATCGGCGGGTCCGGGCTGGGGCAATTCCCAGGCGATTTTGCCCGTGCGGATATCGATGGCCTTGAGGATGCGCTCGGGCGTTTCGGCATCGGGACGGCGCTGCGAGCCGCCGAGGTAGAGTTTACCGGATTGCCAGGTGCCGGGATCGCTCTTGGTATAGACGCTGCACTTCTCAAAGGTCTGCACGTAGTAGAGTCCGGTGGCCGGATTGTAGGAGGGTGAGAACCAGTTGGTGGCGCCATCCTGCGAAGGGCAGACCTTGGTGCCGGCGGCGCTGGGCTCCTGATTGGGATTCTTGATGGGGCGGCCATCGGCGCCGATGCCGCTGGCCCAGGTGAGATTGCGCACGAAGGCTTTGGCGAGCAGGAGTTTGCCATCGGTGCGATCGAAGACGTAGAAGAAGCCGTTGCGGTTGGCGTGGAGCAGGAGTTTGCGCGGGCGCCCTTCCCAGGCGGCATCGATCACGACGGGAGTCTCGGTGGCGTCCCAATCCCAGAGATCGTGCGGCGTGCCCTGATAGTGCCATTTGAGCTTGCCGGTCTTGGCATCGAGGGCGAGTATGCAATCCGAGTAGAGGTTGTCGCCGGGACGATCGTCGCCATTGTATTCGGCGCTGGGATTGCCAGTGGGCCAGTACACGGTATCGAGTTCGCTATCGTAGGTGCCGGTGAACCAGGTAGGCGCGCCGCCATGCTGAATGCCCTTGCCCTGCCAGGTTTCGGAGCCGGGTTCGCCAGGCAGCGGGACGGTCCAGAAACGCCAGACCTCCTTGCCCGTGGATTGATCGAAGGCGGCGAGGAAGCCGCGCGCGCCGTGTTCCCCGCCCCCGGTGCCGGCGATGACGAGGTTGCCTACGGCGAGCGGCGCGGAGGTGGTGAAGTAATTCAAGTGCCAGTCCGCCATCTCGGTATCCCAGAGCAGATCTCCGGTGAAGCGGTTGAGGGCGATGATGTGGGCGTTATCGGTGGAGAGGAAGACGCGGTCGCCGGCGGTCGCGGCGCCACGATTGGTGCGTCCGGCGGCTTCGCTGGGAAGGCCGCGGGTGGCGCGGCGGCGGTAGTGCCAGATCTGGCGACCGGTGCCGGCATCGAGGGCGTAGCATTCGTTGGCGACGGTGACATACATGATGCCGCCGACCACAATCGGAGTAACCTGCATGCGGCCGCTATTGGGGATGGTGAACATCCACTGGGGAGCGAGGCGGCCGACGTTGGCCTT
>CAIRBY010000396.1 GCA_903876865.1 uncultured Acidobacteriia bacterium | reverse complement strand
GCGCGCGCGACCTGCTGCGCCACGATGGCGCGCGCGCGGACCTGCAAAACGTCTATCAGCGGCTGTTCGTGGATGAGTTTCAGGATACCGATCCGCTCCAGGCCGAAATCCTGCTACTGCTGGCCGCGGACGATCCCGCCGAGCGCGATTGGCGCCGCGCCACTCCGGCTCCGGGGAAGCTCTATGTGGTGGGCGATCCAAAGCAATCGATCTACCGCTTCCGCCGCGCCGACGCGAGCCTCTTCCACCGCGTCTGCAATCATCTGCGCGAACGCGGGGCGGGCGAACGAAAGCTGACCCGTAGCACACGCTCCACGCGCGCGATCCAGAGCTTCGTCAACGCGGCGTTCGAAGCCCGCATCGCCAATTACCTCCCGCTCGAAGGCGGCGTGGAAGGCCCTGCGGGCCAGCCCTCGGTCGTGGCGCTGCCCATGCCCTATCCCTATGGCACGCGCAACCTCTCCAACCAGAAGATCGAAGAGTGTTCGCCGAATGCGGTGGCCGCTTTCATCGCGTGGATCTGCGACCCCGCCAACGGATGGAAGGTGCGCGACCGTTCCAGCGGCGCGTGGGTGCCCGTTCTGGCCGAGCACGTCTGCATCCTGTTCCGCCGCTTCACGAATTACGGCACGGATCTGACGCAGGAGTATGTGCGCTGCCTGGAGGCGCGCGGCATTGCGCACCTGCTGGTGGGGTCGAAGAGTTTTCACCGCCGTGAAGAAGTTGGCACGCTGCGCACGGCCCTGCGCGCCATCGAGTGGCCCGAAGATGAACTGAGCGTCTTCGCCGTCCTGCGCGGCAGCCTCTTCGCCGTACTGGATTCGTCGCTGCTGCGCTTCAAGAACGAGTACGGCCGCTTCCAGCCGAGGATGGAATTGCCGGAGCAGGTGGAGGTTGAATTCGAACCCATCCGCGACGCGCTCGCCCTCTTGCAGGAACTGCACCGGCGGCGCAACTTCCGGCCCATCGCGGACACCATCCACGAACTGCTGGAGGCGACCCGCGCGCACGCCGGCTTTGCCTTCCGCAAGGGCGGCGAGCGCGTACTGGCGAATGTCTACCGCCTCACGGACCTGGCGCGCAGCTACGAAGTCTCCGGCGCGGCTACCTCCTTCCGCGCCTTCGTGGAATTTCTCGAAGCCGAGTACAATGGCAGCGATACCAGCGAAGCCCCGGTGCTGGAGCAGGAGGGGGGCGGCGTGCAGCTGATGACCGTGCACAAGGCCAAGGGGCTGGAGTTCCCGGTGGTGATCCTGGCCGATCTCACCGCCAAACTCACCGGACCGCAGGGCGCCGACCGCACCAGCGATGCCGGGCGGAACCTATGCGCGCAGCGCCTGTTGTTCTGCGCGCCCTGGGAACTCCTGGATGCGGCGGACGAGGAGGCGAAAGCCGAGGAAGAGGAGGCGTTGCGCGTGGCCTATGTCGCAGCCACGCGCGCGCGCGACCTGCTGGTGGTGGCCGCGGTGGGCGAAGAGGAACGCGCCGGCGGCTGGCTCAGTCCGCTGCACGGGGCGCTCTATCCGCCGAAGGAGCGGTGGCGCGTGGCGGAGGCGGCGCCGGGATGTCCGCCCTTCGGCGCGCGCACGGTCTTGAACCGGCCGCCGGATCAGCCGGAGGAGGTCTCGGTGCGGCCCGGCCTGCACCGTCCGCGGGAGGGCGAACATGCGGTGGTCTGGTTCGACCCGGCGGTGCTCGCCTTGCGGGCAGGGAAGACTGAGGGCGTGGAGAACGAACAGGTGCTGAACGGCACCCCGGAGCAGGCGGCGGAAGGCCTGCGCCTTTACCGCGAGTGGAGCGCGCGGCGGGCGGCGCGGATCGCCCGGGGCAGCGCGCCGAGTCACCGCAAGGACGCGGCGGAGACGCTCACGCGCGCGGCGGAGGCGGCGCACATCGCGGTAGAGACCGTCACCCTGCCGGCGGAACCGGGGCGGCCCGCGGGCAGAAAGTTCGGGCGCGTAGTGCACAGCATTTTGCAGCATGCGGCAGGAGTTGCGGACGTGGAAGCGCTCGGTGCGCTCTGGGGACGCAGCCACGGCGCGACCGAACCGGAATGCGCGGCCGCGATGCAAGCGGCTCGGGCGGCGCTGCTTTGGATTGAAGGGATGGCGCCAGCAGGCGCGAAACGGTATCGTGAGTATCCGGTGCTGGTGCGGTTGGGTGAGGAGCAACTGGTCGAGGGGCGGATCGATCTCGCCTGGATCGACAACACCCGGAACGACGGCGCAACGTGGACTGTGATCGATTATAAGACCGACCGGCGCGCGGCGCGGAATACGGCGCAAGTGCAGGTCTACGCATTTGCGCTGGAGCGGGCCACGGGGTTGCCCGCGCGTGGGATCGTGCTGGAGGTGTGACATGGCGCGTTCCATCGCTCCTCCCGCTGGCTTCGGCCACTCAAGTGCTCCAGATCGTATGAGGGCACTATATGCGTGGATTCGTACTCATTCTGCTGGCGGGTGTGTTGTCCGCCGAACCGGTGACGGTCCGTCAGACGGAGGGCGCGCTTCACGGCTTCCTGGTCCTGCGGACGTTGAACGGCACCACCATCGCCGATGGGGAATTGACGCAAATCACGCGGGGCACGCAGATCACCAGCCAACTGGTCTACCGCTTCAAAGATGGCTCCGTGCAAGACGAAACCATCGTCTTCTCCCAGACCGGCCACTTCCGCCTGCTCAGCGACCACCTGGTGCAAAGAGGTCCGGCGTTCAAACGTCAACTGGATCTGTCGATCAACGTTGCCACCGGCCTGGTCACGGTTCGCTACAAAGACGACAAAGGCAGAGATAAGGTGGAATCGGCGACCCTGCAATTGCCCCCCGATCTGGCCAACGGCATGGTGCCGGTCCTGTTGAAGAACCTGGCGCCGGGCGCGGGCACTACCGTTTCCATGGTTGTGGCGACTCCGAAGCCCCTGGTGGTGAAGTTGGTGGTTTCCCCGGAAGGCGAAGAGACATTCAACACCAGCGTCACACCGCACAAAGCCACCAGATACGCGGTCAAGATGGAGATCGGCGGCATCCGCGGCATGCTGGCCCCCATGGCCGGAAAGCAACCCGCCGATTCCCATGTCTGGATTCTGGGCGGCAATTGCCCGGCGTTTGTGAAATCGGAGGGTCCGTCGTTCGAGGGCGGCCCCACGTGGCGCACGGAACTGGTCAGCCCCCTCTGGCCCGCCCCCGCCCTGGCGCCCATCACGCGCAGGAGATAGCCACGACCCGGAAGGTCCCCGGGAGTTTTCCCACCAAGTCCAACCCTGTCTTTGTGTTCAAATGCACCTGCCTTCGTGTTCAAATAAGGAGGAAAGAATACATAAATGGGATTTCGGGGCGTAGACTACTTCGGCGTTGACTCGCTCTTCAGCGAAGAGGAGTTGATGGTGCGGCAGACCGCGCGGCGCTTCGCCGACGAGCGGATTCTGCCCGTGATTCGTGAGTGCTTCCGCGACGGGCGCTTCCCCGCCGAACTGGTGCCGGAAATGGGTGAACTCGGCTTTTTCGGCGCCAACCTCGAAGGCTATGGCTGCGCCGGCATGAGCAATACCGAATACGGCCTCATCATGCAGGAACTGGAGCGCGTCGATTCCGGCATCCGCAGCTTTGTTTCGGTGCAGGGCGCGCTGGTCATGTACCCCATCTTCACTTATGGCAGCGACGCACAGAAGGATCGCTGGCTGCCCGCGTTGCAGAGCGGCAAGGCGATCGGCTGTTTCGGCCTCACCGAACCGGATTTCGGCTCCAACCCCGCCGGCATGCGCACCACCGCAAGGCGCGAGGGCGATGGCTGGATCCTGAACGGCGAGAAGACCTGGATCACCAACGGCTCGGCGGCGGACGTGTCGGTGGTGTGGGCGCGCGCCGAGGAAGGCCTGGTGGGCTTCCTGGTGGAGCGCGGCACGCCCGGTTTCACCACCAGCGATATTCACGGCAAGTGGAGCATGCGGGCAAGCGTCACCAGCAGCCTGGCCATGGCCGATTGCCGCGTGAAAGAAAGCGACCGCCTGCCCGCCGCCAAGGGTCTGCGCGCGCCACTTTCCTGCCTCTCGCAGGCGCGCTACGGCATCGGCTGGGGCGTCTTGGGCGCCGCGATGGATTGCTACGAGACCGCCCGTTCCTACTCGGTGACCCGCAAGCAGTTCGATGGCAAACCGATTGCCGCGCACCAACTCGTGCAGGAAAAGCTGGCCTGGATGATCACGGAAATTACCAAAGGGCAGTTGCTGGCAGTGCAGGCCGGGCGCCTGAAAGACGGCAAGAAGCTCGAGCCGGCGCAGATTTCCATGCTCAAGCGGAATAACGTGGCGATGGCGCTGGAGTGCGCGCGCATCAGCCGCGATCTGCTGGGCGCCAATGGAATTACGGACGAATATTCCATCATGCGTCACCTTTGCAACCTGGAATCCGTCAAGACATATGAGGGTACGGACCACATTCACGCGCTCGTGATCGGGGAAGCCGTCACCGGAGTAGCGGCATATAAATGATGACGAGGCGCGGGTAGCATGGTGACGGAATCCGGGACGCGTTGCATCCTCCGCCCGAGTTGCGCCCGCAACCTTCGAGGAAGCCGCATTGTAGGGCAGGCGTTTCCGCCTGCCAACTCGCTACGCCCGGGCAGTTGGCAGGCGAACCGCCTGCCCTACCTTCGATACAGCGAATGCACGGTCGGACCGTCGGTACCTTTCCACCAAGAGCGTTTGCAACGGTTTTCCGCGGAATTCCATAGCTTCGGGAGCAAACTTTTTCGATGATTCTTTACGCGTTGACGATTCTGGTAAGCGCCTTTCTGTTGTTCCAGGTGCAGCCGCTGATTGCCAAGATTATCCTGCCCTGGTTCGGCGGCAGCGCGGCCGTCTGGACCACCTGCATGCTGTTCTTCCAGATGATCCTGCTCTTGGGCTACCTCTATTCCCATGCCGTGGTGCGCTACCTGAAGCCGCGCGCGCAGACGCTGCTGCATACTGGGCTGCTGCTCGTCAGCCTCCTGGTATTGCCGATCTATCCGAATGCAAGCTGGAAACCCGCGGGCGGGGGCGACCCTCTGCTACAGATTCTGGGACTGCTGGCGGCCACGGTCGGCCTCCCCTATCTCCTGCTCTCCACTACCGGTCCGCTGATTCAGGCCTGGTACGCGCGCCGCTTCGAAGGCGCCATGCCCTACCGTCTCTACGCCCTTTCGAACGCCGGCAGCATGTTCGCGCTCATCAGCTACCCGGCGCTCTTTGAGCCCTACTTCACCACCCACCAGCAATCCAGTGGGTGGAGCCTCGGCTATGGGCTGTTCGTTGTGGTCTGCGCCTTCACGGCGTGGCGCAGCATGGGAAATGCCGCAGTCCAGACTCACGCGGAAGTGAGCGCACCTGCGGATACCGCGGCGATTGAGGCGCCCACCCTGAAGCGCTACATGCTGTGGCTCCTGCTGCCCGCAGTCGCGAGCGTGCTGCTGCTTGCAATCACCAATCACCTTTCCCAGAACGTGGCCGCGATCCCGTTCCTGTGGGTGCTGCCGTTGAGCATCTACCTGCTCACCTTCATCCTCTGTTTCGAAGGCGATGGCTGGTACCGGCGCAACCCCTATTTGCAATTGCTGGCGGTGGCGCTGGGCAGCATGGCCTATGCGGTGGGTGTCGATCTCACCGGCAACGTGCCCATCAAGGTGATGATTCCCCTCTTCGCCATGGGCCTGTTCACCTGCTGCATGACCTGCCACGGGGAACTCGCCAACCTCAAACCGCACCCGAAATACCTCACCCACTTTTACCTGATGATGTCCGCCGGCGGAGCCCTCGGCGGCCTGCTCGTCGGCCTGGCCGCTCCCCACCTTTTCAATTCGCTCTATGAAATGCCGCTCGGCCTGGTGGCCACCGCGCTTCTGATCTCTTACGTGCTGCGCCAGGATTCGGAACTGCCCTGGGTCCGCCGCTGGTATGGCGTGCTGACCTGCGTGGCCATCACCCTGGCCCTCACCGGGTATGTCGGGTGGCAGATCAAAACCATGGTGACCGGTTCGCGCGTGCTGGTGCGCAACTTCTACGGCGGCCTGCGGGTTCGCGACAATGGCGACCCCAAGACCGATATGGAAGCCACCCGCACGCTGACCCACGGCACCATCAACCACGGCGAAGAGTACATGAACATCGCCCGCCGCAACCTGCCCACTACCTACTACGGCCCCAATACCGGAATCGGCATCGCCATCCGCGAGAAGCAGAAGACGGGCGCCATCAACCTCGGCGTGATCGGCCTGGGCACTGGCACTACGGCGGCATACGGCCGCCTCGGCGATTATGTCCGCTACTACGAAATCAATCCGCTGGTGCTGGAACTCGCGCGGCGGGAGTTCTTCTACCTGAAGGATTGCAAGGCGAAGTTGGACGTGGTGATGGGCGATGCGCGCCTCTCCCTCGAGCAGGAGCTGAAACAGGGCCAGCCGCAGAATTTCGACGTGCTCGCGGTGGACGCGTTTTCGAGCGATTCCATCCCCGTTCACCTGTTGACCAAGGAGGCGATGGAACTCTATTTCCGTCACCTGCGGCCGGATGGAATTCTGGCCGTGCACATCTCCAACCGCTATCTGGATCTGCAACCTGTGTTGCTGGGCGAAGTCGCCGCAACACACAAGATCGCCCGTGTGGTGGATACG
>CAIRBY010000395.1 GCA_903876865.1 uncultured Acidobacteriia bacterium | reverse complement strand
CGCCCCGCAAGCCCCGACCTCCCCGCCCCCCGCGACTTCTCCTCCGCAACCGCCCCTACGCCCCATTTGTAGGGCTGGCGCTTCCGCCTGCCAACCCCCCGCCCCGCAAGCCCCGACCTCCCCGCCCCCAGCGAAGTTTTCTTTGCAAGTATCCACTCGATCTCGCACTATTTGTAGGGCAGGCGCTTTCGCCTGCCAACCCTGCATGTTCTACCGCCGCAAACTCCCGCACTGGCTCCCCGACCTCGAAGAGCAGAGCTTCCTCCTGGTGAATTGGCGTTTGGCCGGCTCCGTACCACGCGTGCAGTATCCCGAACCAGCGCCCGCCCCACTCTCCGCCGGACGCGCCTTTCTGCTCCATGACCGCGAACTCGACAAAGCAGCTTTCGGACCCGTCTGGCTGCAAGACCCTCGTGTGGCGCAGGCGGTCTCCGCCACAATTGAGAACGGCGCGAGGCAGAGACACTTCTATCAGCTCCAAGCCTGGGTCGTCATGCCGAATCACGTTCACGTCGTCCTGAGGCCAAAGCAGCCATTGCCGGTAATTACGCGCTGGCTGAAGGGCTCCTCGGCGCGCGCAGCCAACCTGATTCTGGGTAGAACCGGACAGACCTTTTGGCAGCCTGAATCGTTCGATCATCGGATTCGGGACGATGCGGAACTGGAACGTATCGTCGCCTATGTCGAAAACAATCCCGTCACCGCGGGTCTGGTCCGCAAGCCAGGCGACTGGTGTTGGTCGAGCGCAAACTTGACAGGCGGAAGCGCCTGTCCTACTTAAATGACAGGCGGAACCGCCTGTCCTACTTAGGCTACGCGCCATACCGTCTCCGCGCCTCATCGTACACCCGGCGCGTCGCCCGCGCGGCGCGTTCCCAGGAGTATTCCGCCGCCCGTGCCAGCGATTGCCGCCTGCGCTCCACCACCAGCGCGGGATTCGTCGCCATCGCCTCCATCGCCTCCACCAGTTCGCGCGCATCGCCGGCATAGAGCGCTGCCTCTCCCGCCGCCTCCTCCACCGCCCGCGACGCGATCACCGGCGCCCCGCACTGCATCGCCTCCAGCACCGGCAGCCCGAAGCCCTCGTACAACGATGGGTAGACAAAGGCCAGCGCGCCCGAATAGAGCGCCGGCAATTCGGCGTCCGCCACCTCCCCCACCAGCCGCAAGCCCGGCTCCGGCGCGATCACCGGCGCATCGGCGCGCCTGCGCCCGGCTACCACCAGATCCACCGTGTGCCGGCGGCGGAACTCCCGCCACGCCCCGAGCAGCATCTCCAGATTCTTGCGCGGTTCCAGCGTGCCCACGAAGAGAAAGTACGGCGCCGACCCGGGCGGCGTCTCCACCGGACGGAACCAGTGCGCCGCCGCTTCCGGCACCGCCACCACCTGATCCGGCTGCAGGCGGAAGCGTTCGATCGCCGCCCGCCGCACCGTTTCCCCCGGCGTGATCACCATGGTCGCGAGCCCCAGGTCCAGCAGGAGCGGCGTGCGCCGCCGCACCCGTTGCGCGGCGTGGTGCCAGCGCTCGTCCATCCAGGGGGAGAGATCGTGCAGCGTGAGTACGCTCGGCCGGCGCGCCAGATACGGCACCGCGAAATCCGGACCGTGCACCACGTCCGCCCGCAGCCGCGCCAACTCCCGCGCCATCCCCCACAGCCACCAGCGCCGCTCCGCCGCATTGCGCGGACCGCCGCCGCGGCGCAGATTCGCCGGCGCCTCCGCCGGCATGGCAAACGGCTGGTCGGAGATCAGATAGAATTCGTCGTCGGGAAACGCGCGCCCGAGCGCGAGGCTCAATTCAGAGGTGTATCGCGCCAGCCCGCCGCTGGTCAGGGAAAGCGATGCGGCCTCGATCGCCACGCGCATACCGGTAGCGGCTACTCGCCGGTGCGATGCGCGTAGTTGGTCTCGTAATACGCGCGGTATTCCCCGCTCCGCACGTGG
>CAIRBY010000394.1 GCA_903876865.1 uncultured Acidobacteriia bacterium | reverse complement strand
GAGCGAAGTCAGATACTGATCCATCCGCTCGCGGTCCGTCTTGCCCAGTTGTTGATCAAGCGTGCGCGCGCTCTCCGTCACCGCGTCTACCAATTTGATGCGCCGCTGCAGCTTTTCATGCTCGGCTTTCAGAGACGTGTGGTCCGCTCGGAAGAGCCGGTCGAAAATGCGGCGCGGATTGTTCTCCGCCGGAATCGGTCGCCCTTCCAGGTTGTAAGAGATGGTTCCGGTGCGCGAGAGGTAGCCCGTTCCGGCGTCGATTGAAAGCACTAGCGAAGGCTGCCGGCAAAACTGCTTGGTGTGCAGCGCAATCACCTGATCGAGCCCCGCCGTGTTATACGTGCCGGGCTTGGGGTTTTGCAGGGCGCGCCCGTCAGCCACATATCGGAGCAGGTGTGCGGATCGGCCTTCGGGCCATTCGGATGGTACTGGCCGCCGAGGAAGCTCAGCTTGCCGCGGAACGGAGCGAGCGGCTCGGTGGATTTGCCGAACGCGAATTGGTCGGCGCCGCCCGCCGCGGGAAACCAACTCCACTCTGCGAGCCCGTGCTCTTGTTTCGGGAGCGACATTCCGTTGGCCGTGTAGATGGCGCAGAAGCGGCGCGGCGTCTGTTCGGTCACTTCCGCGCCCATTGCATCCAGCACGGGCAACGCAAGCGCCATTCCTCCAGCGCCCTTCAGGAATGCGCGGCGGTCGAGTTTGAAAGAGTGGTTCATGCGATCCTCTGAATTCTACTATTTCTCAAGGAAGACTTTGCTGTTCACCACATACCGGACCATGTCCTGCATCCGGTAGCCAGCCGGCTTCAACTGCAGCGCATCCTGCTTCAGGTAGGCCAGTTCCTGATAGGTTAGGTTCCGGCCGCTGGAATAGGTCGCCAGAAACTTCAGAAAGCTGAAGGCCACCTGATCGATGCGCGCTTCCGCCAGATACTTTTTCAGATCGTTGGCATCGTTGATCTCGGTGCCATCCGGCAGCGTCGATTTCGCATCCACGGGTTGCGCCTTCAAGCGGCCTCCCGCATCGAACTGCTCGAAGGCCACGCCCCACGGATCGATCTTGGCGTGACACTGTTTGCAGCCGTTCTGATTGCGATGCTGCTCCAGCCGCTGCCGCAGCGTCAGCCCCGCCGTATCCTCTTTGAGCGCCGGTACATTCGGCGGCGGATCGGCCGGAGGTTCGTTGATGATCTTGCGCGCCACCCACGCGCCGCGCTTCACCGGATTCGATTCGCGCCCGTCCGAAAGGCCCGCCAGGATTGCCACCTGCGTGAGCACGCCTCCCAGCTCGGGACGGTTGTGGCGAATCGGCACGAAGCCGAAGCCGCTATCGGGCTTCTCACTGAGATCGTAGTAAGTCGCGACCGTTTCATTCGCCACCACGAAATCCGATTGAATCAGATTCTTCACCGGCAGGTTGTGGCGGATCAGGTACTGTAGAAACTCCACCGGCTCCTGCTTCAACTGCGCGCGCGTGTCGCGGGTGAGCTTGGGGTAGCGCTTGCGGTCCGGTTCGAGTACCTGGAACTTATCCAGGCTCAACCACTGCGCCGTAAACTCGCTCGTGAACTGCGTGAAGCGCGCGTCCGCGATCATGCGCGCCACCTCGGAATCCAATTGTTGGCGCAGCGTTCCGGTGGCGGCCAACTGTTGCGTCTTCGCATCCGGCGGACCGTTCCACAGGAAGTAAGAGAGCTTGGCAGCAAGCTCGTAGCTCTCCAGCAGCTCCGGTTCCGGCGTCTTACTCTTCTCCACCAGCAGCAGAAACTGCGGCGAGGTGAGCACCACCAGCAGCGCATCTTTGATGCTCTCTTCGAAGCTCCGTCCCGCTGCCGCGGACTTGCGGTAGACGGCCAGCAAAGACGCGATCTCCGATGCCGCCACCGGTCTCCGGTAGGCGCGCGTCGCAAAGCTG
>CAIRBY010000393.1 GCA_903876865.1 uncultured Acidobacteriia bacterium | reverse complement strand
GCCCTTGCGGTCCGCCTCCAGCATCACCGCCGCCGATTCCTCCAGCGCATGCGGATTCGATTTCTCCATCCACTCGCGCGTGCCGAGCTTGTACTTATCTTCGAAGTAGACCGAGTAGAGTTCGTTCCAGGTGGAATCGCTGACACTGCCTTCGCGCGTGGTGGTCCACCCGAACGTGTTCTTCATCAACTCCGATACCTGCCCGGCCCCCGCGTAACCGTGCTCCTTCATGCCCTTCACCCAGTTCGGGTTCAGCAACTGCGTGCGGAAATCGGTCTGCAGGACCTCGTCGAAATCGCGCATGCGCGCTCCGTCCGGATTGCGCACATCGGCGATATACGCCTGCGGCTGCTTGCCGGTGAGTTTGGTGACCGCCATGGTCAGGCCGCCCAGATACTCATAGGCGTGATGATTGGAAAGCTGGTTGGACGTGTTCGAAGCCCAGACGCGTATGAGCGCCTCGGTGCCCTGAATGGCCTGCTCGTAGACGCCATCCACCTTCTGTCCCCACACGCCGTTGGTATAGACATAGCTCATGTGATCGATGTACACATCGGTCACGTCCTTCTTGTTTTCCCACGCGCCGGAGTTCGGAACCAGATAGAGTATGTTGGTGCCGGACATATCGCCGGGCTTCGCGCCGAAGATGCGGGCATTGGCCAGCGCGGCCGCCTGCTCTTTGGCGAGTCCCTTTTCCAGCAGCTTCTTCTCGTTGGCGAGCGTACCTGCGCGGACGTAATTCTCTTCTTCCTGCAGCGCCGAGACCAGGCGGATGGCCTTGTCCATCAACTGTACGCGCGTCGGGAAATTCTCTTTGTACAGGCCGCCCATGGCGATGAAGACATCGATGCGCGGGCGCTTGAGTTCGGCGCGCGGGATCAGTTCCACGTCGATCGCGAGATTGTTGCGGTCCCACACCGGCCGCACTCCCATCAGGTACAGAATCTGCGCTTCCATGACGCCGAAATCGCGCATGGTATCCATGCCGTTCAGGTCCATGCCGGCCTTCTTCACCTTGTGGGTGCGCAGGAAATTGTCCACCAGTTGGACGGCCACTTCCCAGGCCGGCCGGGTGGGAATCTCCTCGGGATTGAGCGCGTAGAGATTGCGCCCGCCGGGTACGGAGGCGGGATTACGGATCGGGTCCGGTCCCGGTCCGGGCGTCATGTAGCGGCCTTCGAGCGCGCGGAAAAGACCCTCCACCTCTTCACCGGCGGCGTTGAGCTTGTTGCGCATCTCCCGCGCGAAGGCGAGATCCTTGTCCAGTTCCGGAGTCAGCTGGAGCGTTGCGGCAGCCCCATCCATCACCACCGCCTGGATGAGCCTGTCGCCTTGCGCCCGGAGTCGCGCGCGGCGTGCGTCGGCATTCGCGTCCTGCGCCGCGGGCAGTGCGGCTTCCAGGTGGTCCAGGAATTTCTTGCCGGCGATCGCGGTCAAGTACGAAGCCAGATCCTTCTGTTGCGGCGGCTGGCCGAGCGTGTGTAGGTCGAGAGCCTCGCGCGCCTCGGAGAGTTGCTCCAGGTACTCGGCGACTTCGCCGATCTGTGCGTCGGTGAGCGCGCGCACTGGCGCCGGGAACTTCAGCGTTTCCGGGATGCGCTGTTCGCGCGCGCTGGCGGTGATGCGGGCGCGGTAGCGTTCCCGCACCAGGCCGGTATCGAGCGCGCGGAACTTCTCGATATCCTCGCGCATCGGCTTGTACTGGTCGCCCAGCCCTGCGTTCACAGCCGGCGGGGGCGCATGATCGGAAATCACCGCGTAGCTGCGCCGCCGCGCGAGCGTCGCTTCGGAGAGGTTGTCGGTGATCCACAGGTCGAGGTTGGGCAGATTGCCGATGCAGAGATCGCTCCAATCCTCGGTGGACATGCCGGCTTCCTTGCCGGGCAGCATCTCGAGCGTACCGTGCGTGCCCCAGTGCATCACAGCGTCGGCGTGGAAGCCCTCGTCCAGCCACCAGTAGAAAGCGAGATAGTTGTGCGGCGGCGGCACGTCGCGCGAATGCACCAGCGTGAAATCCTGCAACTGTCCGCGCGTGGGCTGCGGCATCATCACCACGTTGCCGAACTGGAGCCGGGGCAGCACGATGAACTTCTCCCTGTGCCGCTCCACCACCATGAATTTGCCCGGCGGCGGACCGTAGGCGGCGATCATCTTCGCCTGGTTCTCCGCGCTCAGCTTCTCGTGAAACCAGCGCTCGTACTGGCTCAGCGGAATCAGCACCGGGTCGCCCTTGTCCGCCAGTTCTTCCAGATCCTGTTGCGCCCACGGGCCGACGTTGCGCCCGCGCTCGCGCATCCACGCGATCAACTCGTCCTTGTCGCGGGGCAGGGGATCGACTGCGTAGCCGCGCTGCTTCATCGCCTTCAGGAAAACCTCGGCGCTGGCCGGAGCGTCCAGGTACATACCCGTGGGGCTGCCGCGCATCAGATCATCTTTACCCAAGCCGGAGTTGTAGTAGATGATGGCGACCCGTTTATCGGCCGCTTTGGTCGAGCGCAGGCGGGCCCATCGTTCGATGCGCGCCGCGAAGCGCTCGATGCCGGTCTCCACCGGGTCGTGCATGTGCAGTCCTTGAATGCTGGCCGAGAGCCCGCCCACCACCACCGGTTCCACCGTGCCCCAGGATTCCTGCAGGGTCATGAACATCCCCACGTCGCGCGGGGAGAGTCCGCGCGGATCTTTCTTCCACTCGTCGATGGTGTAGCCGAGCATCGAGATGGGGCGGAAGTAGGGTAGGCCGAGTTTCTCCAGCATCTCGTGGGACTCCCACATGGTGCCGTGCCGGTCTTCGATCAGCAGGTCCGGATGCGTCTCGGCGAGCAGGCTCGCGATCATGCCCTCGCGGTCGCCGAAGATCACCACCGGATTGATGCCGTGGCGTTCCAGAGCGCGCACTTCGGCGGTCAGGACTTTGGTGTCGTGCGTAATCCAGAACGATTGTTGGGTCAGCACCGCCGCGATGGGGGCGCCCTCTTTCCAACGGCCGCGCGAGACCTTGAACTCCTTGTAGATCGCGAACGAAGGGAAGTAGCCTTCTTCGCGGTCAGGGTCGTAGTAGCCGGAATCGGGGATCTCCACCGCCGGCTGAATCTCGCCCGCCGCGCCGCGGTATTTGATCAGGGTGTAGTCGAGCAGGCGTTGGATGTTGATGGTGCCGTTCGCGCGGAAGTATCGCGGGATCTCTTCGTCCGCGGTGAGCAGACCGGCTTTGGTGAGGTCCTGCTGGCTGGCGCGTGCATCCAGCGCGAACACCTTGCGGGCGGGGCGCGCGGACGCGGTCTCTTGCAGGAAGTCGCGCAGGCGGACGGCTTCGGCGGTACTCATGTTGAGCACGAAAACCAGGTCGCACTGTGCCGCGGCTGCGCGCTTCGGCGCGGGAGGCTCTACGATCTCGCCCGGCCGCGCATAGACCGTCTCGAAGCCGCGCGCCGCCGTTGCCTCCGTCAGCATGGTCTCGGAGCGGTCCCAGCCGCCGATGTAGGCAATGCAGCCCTTCGGTGTTTGCGCCGGGAGCGCTGCCGCCGAGAGTGCCAGGAGCGTGACCGGTCCCAGCTTGCGGAGTGTGCCTAGAAGCGCCAACGGCATCCGATCACCGCGCCGAAGCCGGGCGCGAGCAACTGCTGCTGCGAGTAGGCCTCGCGATAGCGTTGGTTGAGGAGGTTATTGAAATCCGTCAGCAGGTCCACCGAGCGCCGGTCCTGCGACCAGAGCTTCACCGCCACGCGCAGGTTCGCCACCGCGTAGCCGGGAATATGGAAGTCCGGGCGGTAGGCCGGATTGGTGGCGCCGGGCGAGCCGAAGCCGGGGTCGCGGGAGAATCCGGCGTCGAGTTCATCGTCGGGCGCATGCCGCCGCAGCCGGTCCACCCCGGTCGTATTCGCCTCCACATGGAAGCGGCCGTTGCCGCTCTGCCAGACGATTGCGAGCAGGCCGTTGGAGGGAGGAATGAAGCGCAGCGGCACGTTCAGGAACGTGTTCTGGCCGCGCGTGGTGGTGAAGTTCCCGAGCAGCGTCCATTTCGAATTGATGCGGAACGCGGCCGCGGTTTCGAAGCCGCGAACGTAGCCGGAACCGGAGTTGGTATTGGAGCGGGCAGCCACTACGCCGATGCCTGGAATGTTGATGGTCCCGGTTGTGACGGCCGTCACCACATCCTGCAATTGCAGCGAGTAGACGGTGGCGGTGGCGGAGAAACGCCGCGAATTCCAGCGCGCGCCGCCTTCATAAGTGAGGCTCCGCTCCGGTTGCACGTTGGGGCTGGGCACGCTGGCAATGCCGCTGGCGAAGACCGGCACGCCGGTAGAGAGCGCGTCTGAAAACGTAGGCGCGCGGAAGCCGCTGGCCACGTTGGCGAAGAGGCTGAAGTCTCTGCCTATGCCATAGACCGCGCCGGCGCTCGCCGTCAGCGGGTTCCAGCGCTTATCCATGCTGAGATCCAGCACGGTGAATGGTGTGAGCGCGTCCTGCGGCCGGGGATAGGATTGCAGATGGATCGATTCCGTTCGCGCGCCCGCCGAAATCACCAGCTTTCCGAACCTCCAGCGTGAGAGGAGGAACGCGTCGAAGACGTTGTAGCTGCCGGGCGGGACGTTGCCGTTGGGGATGGTGAGCGCGGCGTTGGGGCCGATCGCGCCGCCGACCTTGGGCGCGGTGTAGAGCTGCTTCATCGAAAACAGATCTTCGGAGCGATAGTCGAGACCATAGACCAGCACCGATTTCCAGATCGCGGTTTCGTTCTGCGCGCCGCCGCCCGCAACATGCTGGCTGGTCACGGCGTGGGTGGTGGCGAAACTGGCGGCGCTTTCGACTACGGTGTCGCGCGGGGTGCGGAAGTGCTCGAAATAGGTGTACAGGCGCAAGTCGCGGCTCCACGCGCCCAGATTGGGCGCTTCGTACACTAATCGTCCGACGCCCCGTTCTTCATACGGGGTGATGATGCGTGGAATGCCGCCCGGGTTGAGCTTGGATTGGGAGTAGCTGACCACATCGTCGCGCCGGTTCTCGATCCAGTTCAGGCGCAGCATCTGCTTGCCGTGTACGCGCCAGGTGGTATCGAAATAGCCGCCTTCGCTGGCCAGATTGGTATTGGGAATATGCCCGAGGCCGGGCGCCGCATAATCGCCGACGTGCTGTCCGGTGACGCCGGCGGCGAAACTGAAGCGCGAAACCCAGGCCCAGACGTCGCCCGTTTCCGATTTCTCCGTATTGACCGAGCCATAACGGCCATACACTTCGCCGCCCCAATGGGGGGTGCCGGGCGCGCTCTCGCCGTGTTTGCTGATGATGTTGACCACGCCGCCGATCGCGTCGCTGCCATACTGCACGGAACCCGGTCCGCGGACCACCTCCATGCGATCCACCGCGCCCATGGGGAACTCATTGAAGTAGCCGTTCGGGCCGGAGAAGAGGGCGCCATTGTTGATGCGCAGGCCGTTCCACAGATAAAGGACACGGTTGCCGATCTGGCCGCGGATGATGGGCGACCCCTGCGTGCCAACCTGGGGTGAGAAGATCCCGACTTCCTCGCGGAGCAAGGCGTTGGGCGTGGCGGGTTGGCGCTGCGCCAGCATCTCCGCGTTCACGGTGTTGATGGACTGCGGAATATCGCCCGCTTCTTCCGCGCTCCTCGATGCCGTCACCGTGATCAGCGTCCGCACCATCATATTGAGTGCGTCCGGCTTGTTCGCGTCGTCGTCAGCTTTAGCGTCCGGCTTGGCGCTTAGTGCCGGCGTTGGGGTGGGCGTTGTCTGGCCGGCAGTCTGTGCAACCGCGCTGGAAATCGCTCCAAGCCAAACCAGACAAAGGGCCAGGCGGGGAATCTCACCTCTTGTCATCCACCCTGTCTCCGCTCGTTCAGATTACAAGAAGATTAACATAGTGACCAGCATTTGTGCGAATTTTGTCAGAAAGTCCGCCGGGAGATCGCCAGGCATCGCTGGATCCGAGAGAAGCAGTACAATGACGGTTCTGGCCCGCCAATGAAGCTGCTGATTGTGGAAGACGAGGTAAAAACTGCCAATTTCCTGATGCGCGGCTTCAGCGAAGCGGGCTACGTGGTGAGCGTGGCGCCGGACGGGGCGACCGCCATGCAGCAGATCGGGACCGGCGCCTTCGATCTGATCGTCCTCGATATTCTGCTGCCGGGCGTGGATGGTTGGAACGTCCTCACCTGGTTGCGGGGGGCCGGGCTACAGACCCCCGTCCTCATCCTCACGGCTCGCGACGAGGTTTCCGACCGGGTTCGGGGACTCGAACTCGGGGCCGACGATTATCTGGTGAAGCCGTTCGCCTTCTCTGAACTGCTGGCGCGCGTGCGGACCATTCTGCGGCGTCCGCCGGCGCGGGAAGCCACCACCTTCCGGGTCGCCGATCTGGAACTCGACGTGGACGGCCACAAGGCCACCCGGGGCGGCCGCCGGCTCGACCTGACGGCCCGGGAATTCACGCTCCTGGCGCTGCTGATCCGCCGCCCGGGGGAAGTGCTGACCCGGACGCTGATCGCCCAGGCCGTGTGGGATATGGGCATCGGAGGCGACACCAACGTCGTGGATGTGAACGTGCGGCGCCTGCGCGCAAAGGTGGACGACCCTTTTCCGCGGAAACTGCTACGTACGGTTCGGGGGGTGGGCTATGTTCTCGAAGACCCGGGCGTCAACTGACAGCCAGGCGCACAAGTGGGGCGGCACGTCGCTGGCCACGCTACTCACGAGTTGGTACACGGCGGCGGTGTTTTTGGTGGTGGCGGGGGCTACCGGGTCCTTCTATCTCGGTCTGGCGGACAACCTGCGACGAATCTCGGAGCAGTCGCTGCTGGATGAGTTGGATGTGTGCCGGGCCCTGGTGCACGAGCGCGGCGGCGATTCGCACGCGCTACACGAGGAAGTGGAGATCGATTCGGCGGTCCGGCGCTACCAGAAATTCTACGTGCGGGTGCTCGATCCGAACGGAGCGGCGCTCTCCACTACGCCGGGGATGGATCGGGACCTGAGCTCCGCGCGCATGCAGCAGGCGGCGGCGAATCACGCGGGCATCTTCTGGATCGATTCGCCCGGCGGTGCGCCATACCGCGCGATTGTCGCCACGGTGCCGCGCGAGGCTACCAGAAACGAAGCCTGGACGTTGCAGGTGGCGGTGGACCTGACGCAGGAGCAGGAGGTTCTGGGCCGCCAGCGAATCTGGGTTTGGACGGTGCTGGCGGCGGCTCTGATCTTCTGCCCGGCGGTGGGCGTGGCCATCGCCCGGAGGGGCACGCGGCCGCTGCGGGAGGTTGCCGAAACCGCCAGCCACGTCAGTTCGAGCACGCTCAACGAGCGCATCCGGGCCGAGGGTTATCCGGTGGAGATCCGCGTTCTGGCGGCGGCATTCAACGCCATGCTCGAGCGGCTGGAAGAATCGTTTGCACGCCTCTCCCGCTTCTCCGCGGACATCGCTCACGAACTGCGGACTCCGGTAAACAACATTCGCGGGGAAGCCGAGGTGGCGCTCGCGCGCACTCGCACCCCGGAGGAGTATGCGGAGGCGCTGGGCTCGGTGCTGGAAGAGTCGGTCCGGCTCTCGGAACTGATCGAGTCGCTGCTGTTTCTGGCGCGTTCGGAGAGCCCCGGTGACCACCTCCATCGCACGCGCGAGGATATCGGCCGGATTCTGGCGGGCATCCGCGACTACTACGAAGCCACGGCCACGGAAATGGGCGTTACCCTGACGGCGAGCGCCGGGGAGGGCATCCTGGCTGTGGTCGACCGGGCGCTGCTGCAACGCGCGCTGGGCAATCTGGTGTCGAACGCGCTGGCGCATTGCTCCCCCGGAAACGGCATCTGGTTGAGCGCGCAGCGGCAGGACGCCAGGATCCGGATCGAGATTCGCGACACAGGCTCGGGAATCCCGGCGGAAACTCTGCCTCGGGTCTTCGACCGCTTCTACCGCGCGGACCCGGCGCGTTCGCGCGATTCGGGCGGAGCGGGATTGGGCCTGCCGATCGTGCGGCAGATTGTGCTCCTGCACGGTGGCGATGTGCAGATCGCGAGTGAGCCCGGCCACGGGACGACGGTGGCGGTGCTGCTTCCCCTGGCGGTGGGCGAAATAGCTGAGGGCAAAGGACTAACCTAATTCTGCTAACTGCGCGGGGCCATCGGGGACGAGCGCGAAGCGGCGCTTCACTTCTTCGCGGGCCAGTTCGAGCAGGCGCAGGTCGAGCGCGTTGAGGCGCAGGAGTTCGGCGTAGACCTCGGGGTCGCAGGTTTTGGCCAAGCTAACGCCTTTGCTTCCAGTCACATTCGCCGGTTGCTGCCCGATCGCGAGGCCGGGGAAGATCGGCTTGATCCAGTACTTGGCCGCGACCAGGCTCTGGTTGAAGCAATCCACCACGCCCAGGAGCGCGGTTTCGCGCATGCGCTGCACGGCCACTTC
The DNA here is from genome assembly GCA_903876865.1 of uncultured Acidobacteriia bacterium. Lineage (GTDB taxonomy): Bacteria > Acidobacteriota > Terriglobia > Bryobacterales > Bryobacteraceae > Solibacter. The sequence continues at coordinate 6,813 of CAIRBY010000393.1, read as the reverse complement.
CAGGTCGGCTTCGCCGGGTGGGTCGTCATTGTTGCCCCGGGCCAGCATGTTGACCTGTATATCATTGATTCGATAGGCGTAATCGCGGATCATCCGGGCTACGAACTCGCCCGGAGGGAACTGATTGGCCAGGTCGCTCGCCGGTTCGCCGGGGATCGGTTTCTTGCGGAAATACTCGTAGGTGGAGCGGATGCGGCCGATCGGATCCCGCAACACGCACCAATCGAAGAAGAGGTAGCCGGCCTTTTCCGGCATAGGGTAGCGGATCTGGTGGCTGGAAAAGGCCTGGATGGCCGGGTCGCGCTCCAGAATGTCCAGGATCTCGCCGGTACCGAGGACGTGATCGAAATCCGGGTGATCGTAGCGGGCGAAGCGTTCGTAGAACGTGTTCGCCAAGATGTCCTCAACGGTGGAGCCGGCGTTCTTAAAGATGTGATAGTGCAGGATTACGGATCGCATCGGCCAAACTGGCTCCCTTCCAGGGGCGGATTCGCTCCGGCCGCCGACCCCAGGTAGTGCTCCAGCGGATTGCACTCCGCCGCATCGGGATGGGCGCGCACGTACGCGGCGCAATCGAAGAGCGGGTGCGGGTTGGGGCAGGCGGCGCCCTTCCCCGCGAGGAAGTGGAGCAGCGGGTTGGCGCCGGATTCGGGCGGGGCGGGGCAGTTGCGCAGATAATGGGCCGGGAGAAACAGTGGCAGGGGCTGCCGGCCCTCATTGGCTCCGTTTTTCAGGTAATGGAGCAGCGGGTCGAGCCCGGCGGCGGCGACATCGGGGTATTTCCCTAGGTAGAACGCGGCGTCGAAGACCGGGAGCAGGCGGGCGTAGTCGCGATCCAACCAGCGGCGAAGCATCATGCAAGACTTTATACTAAGGGCAAGGAGCGAACTCTGCCAAGTTTCCCGGTGGCGCAGTTGAAGATCGAGGAGGTTCCCGTGGTTGTGGTGTTCCTCGACAGCGGTTTCGAGGCGCAAGCGCCCGAGGAGCGGCTCCGTGTGTATGCGGAGTTGCAGGACGCCGCGGCCCGTGCCGGGTTGGCCGGTTCCGTGGCAGCCATCTGGCAGGATGCCCGCAAGTGTACCCGTTTCATCGCCCAGCCCCAGCAGCACCGCTTTTTTCAGGTGACGAATTTTGCGCAATTACGGGCGCAAATATCCGAAATCCCACTGGCGGTGGAAACAGATAAAAAGAGATAATAGTCGTTGAAAGGTTCAACATGACAATCCGTCCAGAAGACGCTCTGGAATACCATTCCTCAGCCCCGGCAGGCAAAATCGCCGTCACACCGACCAAACCCTGCCGCACGCAGTGGGATCTCAGCCTGGCTTATACACCCGGCGTAGCCGTTCCCTGCCTGGAAATCGAACGCGACCCCAGTTTGGCGTACAAGTACACCGGGAAAGGAAACCTGGTCGGCGTAGTCTCTAACGGTACGGCCGTTCTGGGACTGGGCAACATCGGCGCTCTCGCCGGCAAGCCCGTGATGGAAGGCAAAGCGGTGCTGTTCAAACGCTTCGCCGATATCGACGTGTTCGACATCGAACTCAACACGCTGGACCCCGAAGAGGTGATCCGCACCTGCCAGATTCTGGAGCCGACGTTCGGCGGAATCAACCTGGAAGACATCAAAGCGCCGGAGTGCTTCTACATTGAAGAGACCCTGCGCAAGACCATGAAGATCCCGGTATTTCACGACGATCAGCACGGCACGGCGATCATCAGCGGCGCCGGGTTGCTGAATGCGCTGGAGATTGCGGGCAAGAAGATCGAAGAAATTAAGGTGGTCTTCAACGGCGCGGGCGCGGCAGCGATTTCGTGCGCGGCGCACTATGTGAATCTGGGCGTGCGCACGGAAAACATTGTGATGTGCGACACCAAGGGCGTGATCTTCGAAGGCCGCACGGCGCACATGAACGCTTACAAGCAGCGGTACGCGTCCAAGACCGCGGCGCGCACACTGGAAGAAGCGATGGTGGGCGCCGATGTCTTCTTCGGCCTTTCGAGCGCGGGTTGCGTTTCGGCGGAGATGGTGAAGACGATGGGGCCGCACCCGATCATCTTCGCGCTCGCCAACCCCGATCCGGAAATCTCTTACGACGTTGCGATTGCCGCGCGTCCGGATGCGATTGTGGCCACCGGCCGCAGCGATTATCCGAATCAGGTGAACAACGTTCTCGGCTTCCCGTTCATCTTCCGCGGCGCGCTCGATGTGCGCGCGACCACGATCAACGACGAGATGAAACTGGCTGCCACGCGCGCCCTGGCCGCGCTGGCGAAAGAAGACGTGCCGGATAGCGTGCTGCGCGCCTATTCCACGGACCGCATCGAATTCGGCCGCGAGTACATCATTCCGAAGCCCTTCGATCCGCGCGTGCTGATCTGGGAGGCTTCGGCTGTGGCGCAGGCCGCGATGGAGACGGGCGTGGCGCAGCAACCGGTGGATATGAAGGTCTACCGCGAGACGCTGGAACGCCGTCTCGGCAAGGCCAACGAAGTGATGCGGGCGATGATCAACAAGGCGCAGAGCGATCCCAAGCGCATCGTCTTCACCGAAGGCGAAGAGGGCAAGATCCTGCGCGCCTGCCAGATCCTGTTGGATGGCAGCATCGCCAAGCCGATCCTGCTGGGAGACGAGGAGAAGATCCAAGCCAAGATCGCGGAACTGCACCTGCACCTGGAAGGCGCGGTGATCGTCGATCCCAAGAAGTCCGCCCGCCACGCGGAATACACCGAGGAATTCTACAGCCTGCGGCAGCGCAAGGGCATTACGCGGACCGAAGCCGAACAGACCGTGCTCAACCCCACCACGTTCGGCAGCATGATGCTGCGGTTGGGCGACGCGGATGCGCTGATCGGCGGCTTGACCACCCACTATCCCGACACCATCCGCCCGGCGCTCGAAGTGATTCACGTGCGTCCCGAACTGCGGCGCGTGGCCGGCGTGTACGTGTTGATTACGCCCAAGGGCGACATCTACTTCCTGGCCGATGCCACGGTAAACATTGAGCCGACGGCGGAAGATCTGGCGGAGATCGCCATCATGGCGGCGGAGAAGGCGCATCGCTTCGATCAGGATCCGCGCGTTGCGATGCTCAGCTTCAGCAACTTCGGCAGCACGCGCCACGCGCTTTCGGACAAGGTCCGGCGCGCGGTGGAACTGGTGCGGCAGAAGGCGCCCGGGTTGATGATCGATGGCGAGATGCAGGCCGATACGGCCGTGGTCCCGCGCATCATCGAAGAGACCTATCCGTTCAGCACCCTCAAGGGCGGGGCGAACGTGCTGGTCTTCCCCAATCTGGAATCCGGCAACATCGCGTACAAGCTGTTGCAGCGCGTAGGCGGCTGCGAATTGATCGGACCGCTGCTGACGGGTCTGAGCAAACCCGTGCATGTGTTGCAGCGCGGCAGCGAAGTCAATGATATTGTGCATGTGGCGGCGGTCGCGGTGGTCGATGCGCAGGAAGTAGGCAAACCCTACTCCACGTTGACAGGCGTAGTGACAGGCGTAGTCGCGAAGTAACACCCAAGGAGACGGAGATCGTGAAGACACTGACGCTCGGTTTGATTGCCGCGGCGCTACTGGCTACGTGCGCCATGGCGGCGGATGAGAAAGACGGCTGGATCAGCATGTTCGACGGCAAGACGCTGACCGGCTGGAAGGCGAATGAGAATCCGGAGTCGTGGACGGTGCGCGACGGCTGTATCACGGGGGATGGCGAGAAGAGCCATCTCTTCTGGATGGTGAGGGAAGGCGAGAACGTCGAGTTCAAAGCCGAAGTGAAGATCAGCCACGGCGGCAATTCGGGAATGTACTTCCGCACCGCGTGGGGCCCCGGTTTTCCCAAGGGCTACGAAGCGCAGGTCAATTCCAGCCACACCGATCCGGTGCGGACAGGCAGCCTGTACAACTTCCACAAGATTCTGGAGCAGTTGATTCCGGACGATGTGTGGGGGACGCAGCACATCATCGCGCAGGGCAACCACATCATCATCAAAGTAAACGACAAGGTGGTAACGGATTTCGTGGACGAGAAGAATACGTTCACGAAGGGCTACTGTGCGCTGCAGCAGCACAATAAAGGCAGCGTGGTGCAGTTCCGCAATTTGATGTTCAAGGCGTTGAAGTAGGGTAGGCGGTTCGCCTGCCAACTCTTGCGATGGGGCGGGTTGGCAGGCGGAAACGCCTGCCCTACGGAGCAGGTTCGGATTCGGCCTTTCGGTTGCACTGGGTAGGTGCGGGTCAAGGATGAAAGCAGCCGTACGAATCGCAACAGTGTTGGGGTTGTTCGCCGGTTCCGCGTTCGCGGCCGGACCCGTTTATTCCGCTATTCTCAACGGCAGTGGCCAGGATTTTGCCCTGGCCGTCACCTCTGACGCACAGGGCAATGCCTATGTGGCGGGGCTGACTTACTCGCCTGACTTCCGGGTTACGCCGGGAGCCTTTCAGACCAAATTCGGCGGCACCTGCGACGCGTTCGTCGCCAAATTTGGACCGGATGGCAAGCTGATCTGGTCCACCTATCTGGGCGGGATACTGGACGATTGGGCGACGGGCGTGGCGGTGGATGGGGCGGGCAATGTGCTGGTGACGGGGTGGACGCGGTCGGGGAATTTCCCTCTGCTCCACCCCGTCAAGAGCACGCTGGACAGCTTCAATCACGACGACTATGACGCCTTCGTGGCGAAGTTCGATTCCAACGGGACGAAGCTGATTTATTCCACGTTCCTGGGCGGGATTGGCGACGATGGCGCTGCCGGGATCGCCACCGATGCGGCTGGGAACGCCTATGTCGCGGTGAGCGTGCAGAGCGCCGCCGGCTTCCCCGGCACACCGAATGCGCCGAATCAGTTCGGGATTGTGGTGAGCAAACTAGATCCGCAGGGCGCGGTGATTTTCTCGATCTATCACGCAAGCGGCACAGCGGCAGGACTCGCGTTGGACGTGGCGGGCAACATCTACGTGGCCGGAACCCGGAGTGGGGACATCCCGAGTAGCGCCGCGCAGAACTTCGGCACTTCGGGCAGGGCGCAAGCGATGGTCTACAAACTCTCCGCGGACGGTACCAGGAAGATCTTCGAAACCACACTCGGGGGCAGCGTGCGCGCGGAGGGCACCGCAATTGCCGTAAATGCCGCGGGTGAAGTGTACATGGCGGGCACCACCGCTTCCGTGGATTTTCCCCTGGCGCACCCATTTCAAAGCACGCCCGGCGCGCGACCACTGTGGAGGAGTGCGGACTCCGGCGCAACCTGGCTGCCGCTTGACGATCTGCCCTTCGCGCTACCGCAGAAGATGGTCGTGGACCCCTCCAATCCGCGGACATATTATATGGCAACGGGAGATTTAGGCGTCTTTAAAAGCGTGGATGGCGGGAATACGTGGGCCCCATCCAACAACGGAATCGCGGAGACCGATGTACGGACCCTGGCGATCGACCCGGTTCATCCGCAGACCCTCTACGCGGTAGCATCCTCGCCCTACGTGTCCACCACTCAGTACGCGGTTTACAAGTCGGTGGATGGAGCGAATCACTGGTCGCTGATCGACTTTCCCAAGAACCTCCCGACCCAGATTGCGATCGATCCCGTGAACCCCAACATCATTTATGAAGTGAGCATCTCGATCCGGAAGAGCATCGACGGCGGTGCCAGTTGGAAGGCCGTGCCCTTTACTTCCAGCGTCCAGAGCCTGGCACTGGACCCGCGCGTGAGCGGCACGATCTACGTGGTGACGGCCACCGTGTATTGCGGGATCTTCTGCGGCAGCAGCCAATCCCCGGGCTTCTTCCGTAGCGTGGACGGCGGCGATACCTGGACGCAGGGAAGCTTGCCTACGCCTGCCAACCTGATGGTGGACGGTTTCGCGAATCCGGCCATGTTATACGATGGGCTCAAGGCGCGCAGCGCGGATGGCGGCGTGACGTGGACGGCGCTCCCGCTCCCACCCTTTGGCGGCCCCAATGCCGTGGCGATCGATTCCGGGGGCAACCTGTACGTCTCCGAATCGGGCACCAACGCCAATTACATTTCGCGCGATCACGGCCAGACGTGGAGTTTGACGGGCACGTTCCTTTCGAGCGGAAACGGATCTTCCTATGGTCCGGGGCTGAGCGCAATTGTGCCCGTGGGTTCGGCCGGCACGCTCGTGGTCACCGTCGGCCAAGTCAGCACCAGCGGCTTTGTCTCCAAGCTGAGCGCGGATGGATCGAGGCTCCTCTACTCCACGTTCCTGCGCAGCCACGCCTCGACCGAGGCCTTCACCGTCTATGCCGCCGAGCCCGCGGCGTTCTGGAACGAGAATTGGATCTCCGCGATTGCGGTGGACGCAAGCGGCAACGCAACGGTGGCGGGAGGGATGCGCGGGACCGATCTGCCGGCAGCGGGGCCTTCGGTTGCGAATGCGGGCGGGGCCGATGCATTTGTGGCGACGCTCGCGGCGGATGGGAGCAGGCTGAATTACTCGACCTACTTTGGCGGGTCGCGGGACGATAGCGCGCTGGCGGGGGCGCTGGATGCGCAGGGGAATATCATACTGGCCGGCGGGACGTGGTCGCCCGATTTTCCGATCCCGGGCGGGGTGCCGCTTCCGACGGGGTATAGCGAAGTGTTCGTGACGAAGATCGCGCCGCCGGGAGCGCCGCGGATTACGGGAGTGGTGAATGGGGCGAGTTTTCAGGCGGGGATCGAAGCCGGGTCGTGGGTGACGATACAGGGCAGCGGGCTGGCGAACACGTTCCCGGGGCGGACATGGCGGGACGAGGAGGTGGTGGATGGGAAACTGCCCACTGTGCTGGACGGGGTGAGCGTGACGAT
>CAIRBY010000392.1 GCA_903876865.1 uncultured Acidobacteriia bacterium | reverse complement strand
GGTCTGCGCGTTCATGAAATGCACGGAGCCCATACGGTCGCCGGGAAGTTGCTCGCGGAGTTGTTCCGTCAGTTGAATGCCTTCGAGGAAGGCTTTCTCGGCCTCCGCGTGTTTTTCCTGGCTGTGCAGGGCCACGCCGCTGAGGTCCAGCGCGGTCATCAGCATGGCGGAATCGCCGGCCTGGCGCGCGAACTCGATGGCCATGCGCGAGTACTGCACGGCGGTATCGTGGTCGCCGGTCTCTTCGGCGATTTCGCCCAGCACGAGGCGCGCGGCGTTGGCATCGGTATTGTCGCCGATGCTCTCGGCCAGTTGGATCGCTTCCTCCAGGTGGTGCGAGGCCGCGTCCAACTGGTGGTGGTGATACTCCATGTTGCCGTAGTTGTAGGTGATGCGAACGCGCGTGTCCATCTGTTCGGGACGGGTGCAGAGCTTGAGGGCGCGATCGTAGGCGAGGCCCGCTTTGACGGAGTCTCCCATGGATTCGTAGATCACGCCGAGGTTCATCACCGAAGTGGCGAGTTGCGGATCGTTGCGCTTCTCTTTGATGGCGAGGCTCTGTTCCACGTAACTGAGCGCCATGGCGTCATCGTGCGCTTCGAAGTAAGTGGAGCCGAGATTGTTGAGCACCAGCCCCTGTTCCCGCTCCAGGCCCAGTTTGCGGGTGATTTCGAGGGCGATGCGAAGGGATTGGGTGGCGGCACGGAAGTTGCCTAGGCCATTGTAGACGTTGGAAAGATTGGTGTGAGTGCGCGCGATGGAGGTGTCGTTGCGGCTCTGGTTGGCCTCGGCGAGGGCGCGTTCGCACACCGGCAGCGCGCGCCGGAACTCGCCGCGGTTCTTGTACTGAATGCAGATCTCGTTGAGCGGGGCAACCAGTTCGCCTTTATGTTCCAGGGTTTCGAAGAGAGCCACGGAACGGTTGAGGGATTCGAGCGCCGCATCGCTGCGTTGCAGGCGGGATTGGGTCAGGCCCAGATTGTCCATGCACCGGGCTTCGCCGGCGGTATCGTTGAGTTCCCGCGCCACGGCGCAGACGGTTTCGTACATGCCGAGCGCCTTGGGGTAGTTGCGGGTGTCGAAAACCTGGCCCGCGGTTTCGGACAGCGCGGCGACCAGTTGGGGGTTGGCCTGGTCCGTGTGGGCGGCGAGCAGGCGTGTTCGTGCAGCCGCATCCGGCGCGGCGAAGAGTTCCGTCACCAGGCCCGCAAACTGGGGGTCCGGCGCGGTTTTCGGCTGTGCAAGGCTCAAACTGGGCAGGAGAGCGAGCAGGCAGAGGGTGATCCCGACGCAAGTATTCACGCTTGGGACGATTGTACCGCGCGCGAGGCGCCCGCTCCCGGTAGCTCAAAAGAGCTAGAAGCCCTGCCCCATCAGCACAAAGCTGGACCAGTAGAACGGGTGGCGGTAGGCGGGAGTCTTCATCAGGTCCAGGGCTGCCAGCTGTAACGCCCGGGCCTTGCCGGAGTGCTGCAGGTTGCGGTGGAAGCCGAGCAGCAGGCGGTTGGTGGCGGCGGCTTCCACTTTCCACTGGCTGGCTACGGTGCTGGGGCTGCCGGCGATGAAGAGCGCCCAGGACATGCCGATCAATCCCTCGGCTCCGGCGGACGTGCCCCGGCCGGTCTCGCAGCCGGAGAGCACTACCAGGTCCGCGCGCAGGTTCCACTCCATCATCTGGCGGGCCTCCAGCACGCCGGCTTCGGGTTTGCCCTCTTTGGCCAGCAGCAGATAGGAGTGCATGGGGCTGCGGTCGTCGAAGACACCGTGGGCGGAGAGATGCAGCACCTGATACTCCGGTGCCTCCCGGCGGATGTGAGCCTCATCGGCGTCGCCTCCGTAGTAGAGCTGAGAGTGACCGGGGCCATAGACGCGGGCGAGGTCGGGCAGTCCGAAAGCCGCCGGGCGGTTGGTGGAGGACTCCGCGCCCGTGGCATCGAGCGCGAGCAGGCGCGGAGCCAGCGGGCGTTCGGGGTGGAGGCGCTGAATTTCATGCAGCACGGAAAGCGAAGGTGTGTAGAAGACGGAGCAGTCCTGCAGCAGAAAGCGCGAAGGCTCGGTTTCAAGCGCCTGAAACGGCAATTGCCACAGGAACGAATCCGGCGAGATGACCAGGGCGGTCTTGCCGCGCAGTTGTGCCGCGGCTGGTTGCAGCAGGTCGCGGTAGAGAGAGACGGCCAACTGGCGATAGGCCAGGTCGCGCGTGGCCACCTGTTCGCGGAAACGCTGCACGTCGCGGCGCAAGGCTTCGGGCTTGGCGGAGAGACGGTAGACCTGAAGGGCATTGCCCGCCGGATTCTCCGCGCCCGCGGTGAGGACGAAGAGGCGGACCTCGTCCTCGGCTACGCTGAATTCGAGCAGGGCGGTCTTCGCATCGGGAACGGTCGCCAGCAGGTCGCGCGGACGCACCGGTTCCAGCGCGACGCGCTGCAGTTTGAGCTCGGGATGGGCGGAGTAGAGCACCACCTGAAAGGAGCGGTACTCGGTACGCGCCTTTTCCAGTTGGGAGGCGAGGGCGGTGATCTTCTTGTGGTCTGGAGCGGACCGGCGGGATTCGCGCAGAATCTCTTCGTTGAGCAGGGTCAGTTTCTGGGTGAGCGCGGCCTCCTGCTCCACCTCTTCGGCGGTCATGGATTTTGTGATGCCGCTGGCTCCGGTCTGCAACACATCCAGGAGGGCGCGGGCTTTGCTGCGCTCCACGTAAGCGAGCGCCGCTTCCGGGCGGTGCTGGTCGAGCTGCAGACGGACCATGTGGAGGTAGACGCCGGCCTGATCGTCCATGAATTGGGCTACGCCAAGGCGCTCCCCGGGAAGTTGATCGTGCAACTGCTCCGCCAGTTGGAGCGCCTCCTGCAAGGCGGCTTCGGCTTCGACGGGGCGCTCCTGATCTTGCAGGGAGACGCCCAGCAGGTCCAGCGCATCGACCAACATCCGGGTCTCGCCGGCGAGGCGGGAATCGGCAATCACGCCGCGGGCGAGTTGTTCGGCCACCGGATACTGCCGCTCCCGGCTGGCGATGCGGCCGAGCACGGTGCGCGCCGCCGAGGCGGCGACCCGGTCCTGAATCTTCTCCGCCAGTTGCAGGGATTCCTCCAGGCTGTGTCTGGCGTCCGCGTACTGCCGGGTGTGGAACTGCAGGTTGCCCAGGTTGCAGAGGGTGCGCACGCGGAGGGAGGCGAGGGCGGGGGCTTGGGTCAGTTGCAGCGCGCGGTCGAAATACCCGGCGGCTTTGGTGTGATCGCCCAGCGATTCAGAGACCACGCCGATGTTGAGTATGGAGGAGGCCATCTCTTCCGGATCGTTGCGTTTCTGCTTCAGGACGAGGCTCTGTTCCAGGTAGCTGAGGGCAAGTTGCAGGTCGTTCTGATCGTAGTAGACCGATCCCAGGTTGTTCATGATCATGGCGGACTGCCGTTCCATGCCGCGCCGCCGCGTGACCTCCAGCGCCTTCTCCAGGCATTGGATGGCCTGGACAAAGTTGCCGAGGCGGTAATAGACGTTGCCGAGGTTGGTGTTGGTCTGGGCGAGGTAGACTTCGCTGCCCGCGTCGGCCGCATCCGTGAGGGCGCGCAGATAATACGGGATCGCCTCGCGGGTGCGCCCGGTGTTCTGCAGCAGCGATCCGAGGCCGTTCAGGGGCGCGACCAGTTCGCCCTTCTGTCCCAATTGCTGGTAGAAGGTGATGGATTGGTTGTACCAGGAGATGGCCGGTTCGGCGTGGAACAGGCGGGCTTCGGTGAGTCCCAGGTTGTAGGCGGTGCGGGCCTTACCGCCGGTATCGCCGAGAGTGGTCGCGACCGCGAAGGCGGTCTGGTACAGGGAGAGGGCTTTGGCGTAATCGCGGCGATCGAATTCGGCCCCGGCCAGTTCGTTCATGGTGTGGATCAGTTCGGGCTTCGCCAGTTCGTTGTGGGCGGCGAGCAGTTCCGCGCGCCCGGTTTCGCCAGAGGCGAGGAAGAGCTGATTGGCAAACGCCGTGTACGCGGGGTCCAGCGCGAGCTTGGGTTGGCCCGCCGCCAGGGAAAGCAGCAGGAGCATCAGAAAGGGGATGGTGAAGATCCGGGGGGCCACGTTGGGCAATTGTAGCGCGCCCGTCCGGGTTCCGTAAAGTACTCAAGACAAGGGGATTATTTTTAGTGAGGCGTGGTAATAAGGCAGGGGGTTCAACGTCTTGGAAGGGGCTGCGTCCGGCCGGAGTACGGCCGGACGCAGAGGTTGACGCAAGTTAGGCGCTGGGTACCGGTTGGGATTCGCGCTGTTCGATGGGGATGAAGGTGCGCAGTTCCTCGCCGGTGTAGACCTGGCGCGGACGGGCGATCTTGGTCTCGGTGTCTTCCACCATCTCCTGCCACTGGGCGAGCCAGCCGACCGTGCGCGGAATGCCGAAGAGCACGGTGAACTGGTCCGGGGTAAAGCCCATGGCCTGATAGATGATGCCGGAGTAGAAATCGACGTTGGGGTAGAGCTTGCGCTTGATGAAATACTCGTCGGAGAGGGCGATCTTCTCCAGTTCGAGCGCGACATCGATTTTG
>CAIRBY010000391.1 GCA_903876865.1 uncultured Acidobacteriia bacterium | reverse complement strand
GGGGCCGGCGGGTCCACCCGGGTTCCGCCTGCCCGGCTCACGATTCGAAAATGGATGAGTGCTGGCCGTCAGCGCCAGTCGCCGACAGCGAGGAAACTGGCCCAGTGGAAGGGATGCGTGCTCTGTTTGGCTTCGCGGCGGGTGCGGAGGGTCCGCAGGGTGGCTTCGCGCACGGAGCGGGCGGTGCTGAGGTCGCGCGCGATGCGGGCCCGGTACAGATGGCCCATCCAGGTGAGCGCTTCGTCGTCGCGAACCGGCCAGAGGCTGGTAATGACGGTGCGCGCGCCGGCTTCGAGAAAGGCGCTGCGCAGGCCCAACACCCCTTCGCCGGCGCTCAGTTCGCCCAGGCCGGTATCGCAGCCTGAAAGCACGACCCAATCCGTGTCCTGCAAATCGAGCGAAGCCGCCTCTTCCGCGGTGAGGATGCCATCCTCCTGTCCGGTGGCGGCGGAGTTGCGCAGGTTCGCTCCGGCCAGCGCCAGACCGGAACGCAGCAGGGGATTCTCGCGCGTCACTACGCGGTCCCGGCACTCCTCTCCCAGGAAGAAGCCATGCGTGGCGAAGTGGAGGATGCGCCTGGCGCCGGATTTGAGTTTGACCGCGCCTTCATTGGCCGCCCTGGATTCGAGGACTTCGGCATCCCAGCCCTGGCTGCGGACAAGGCCGGCCAGGGCACGCACTTCCCCAGCCGAACCCGGCAGGGCGGCAAAGTGAAGCCGGGCGAAATCGCTGCATCCGGAACGCGCTCCGCGGTAGAGGGCGTTGGCGGCAGCGTCTTTGGCCGGGGTGGCGGAAACGGCGCCGGGACGCATGTCGAAGGCGGGGTTGCCCAGGGCGAGCAGGCTGGCGTTGGCGGCGTTGGGGGATGGCGGCGCGGCCAGATCGCGCTCTGCGCCAAGCACGTGAAGCACGGGCAGATCTTCGATCAGGTAATGCGAGGCTCCGGAAGGCAGGGCGGCCAGATTGATCAGTTGGAGCGCGCCATCCGGCACCACATGGATCTGGGTGGAGCCGTGCAACAGGGGCGCCACGGGGTCCCAAATGGCGCGGCGCAGAGCCTCGCCGGCGCGGCGGCTGGCGGCTTCATTCGCGGCGGCGTTGCGGCCGCGCGCATCGCGTTCCCGCTCGATTTCCAGGCGCCAGGCTCGCACCAGCGCATCGATCCGCGCGGCGGAACCGAGACGGATCATCTGGGGAACCGCGCTGGCATGGGTCAGGACGAAGGCCAGGTAGGCGGGAGTTCCCTCCCCGGCCGGCTGGGAATAATCCTGGCGGTGATAGCGTTTCCAGGCCACCAGGGCGCCGCCGGGAGGCAGCGCGGCGCGGACCTCGGCGAAGCCCGAACGCTGGCGCGCCAGATCGAGGCGGAAGGCGGTGCTGCGTACGGCGAGAGTCTCCTCGTCCCACTCCATGCGGCTGCGCGCGGCCTCCAATTTCCGGTCGAATTCCGCATTGGAGAGCCGGCCCCGGCCCTGCACGGCGAGTTTGGCCAGTTCGGAGCGGTCTGAGGCAAGGGCTGCGATCAGGGCGGGCAGATCGGGATCGTTGGATTGGCGGATGGCGCGGCGGCGGGCGGCCATCTCATCCAGTACGATGCCGCGGCTGCGAATCACGCTATCAAAGGTGGAGCGGCGGTCGTCATCACTGCCATCAGGCGAAAGCGAGAGGGCGGTGTCGAGGCTGGTGGTTTTGACGGAGGCGTATTGCAGCGCCTGCCGCTCTTCCACGGTTCGCACGGTGAAGAAGATCTGGTCGCGGCGGATGCGGGCGGCCTCGAGCGCGGTGGCGAGGGCCTGGGGACGGTCGCCGAGGCGGGCCAGCACGTCGGCATATTGGGTGAGGGAGGCGACGGTGAACGGGTGGGTGTAGCCCAACTGTTCGCGCCAGATTTCCAGGTTCTGGCGGTAGAGGCGCTGAGACTCGGCGTACTGTCCGGTGGCGGCGGCCACTTTGGCGAGTCCCTGGATTACGTTCGCGGTCCAGGGGCTGCGCGGGCCGAGGGCTTCGGTTTGGATGGAGAGCGCGGTTTGGAATGCCTCGCGGGCCTGCGGGTAGCGCTTGAGCAGGAGCAGGGTTTGCCCCAGGTTGTCGAGTGCGCCGCCCACGCGCGTATTGCGGGCTCCCAGGCGGGTCTGATAGATATGAACGGCGCGTTCGTGGGCCTGCACGGCGGGTTCGTAATGGCCCTGTTCCTTGGCGGAGTTGCCGAGTGTGGTGAGCAGGTCGGCGACGGGCACGCTTTCCGGGCCCAACTGTGCTTCCAGGGTCACGAGGGCACGCCGCAGGCAGCGGTCGGCGCCGGAATAGTCGCCCAACTCGGTGAGCACCTGAGCCAGAACCCGCAGGGCACTGCCGGCGAGGGTATCGGGACCGGCGGGAT
>CAIRBY010000390.1 GCA_903876865.1 uncultured Acidobacteriia bacterium | reverse complement strand
CCCGGCCTGGACCCGCAGCACTTCGGCACGGCGGTGAACATCCTGCGGATCCTGGCGCTTTCCACGGTAGCCGGAGGAGTGGCGGCGGTGCATTGCGCACTGCTGTACACGGATCGGCGTTTTGGCCCGGCGGCGTTCTATCAGGCGGCGCTGAACGTCTTCACGATCGCCGGCGCGCTCTGCCTGTGGAAGTTCGTCGGGGTGTACGCCTTCGCCATCGGGTACACGGCGGGAGCGATGGCGCAACTCGCGATTGTCTATTTCGCCGCGCGCGTCGGGCTGGATACTTCACCCGCGCCGCCCTGCACGTTGCGATGGAGCGAAATCCTGCTGAAGCCCGCGTTCTTCGTGGTGTATGCGGCGGGGATCGGGATCAACATCACGTTCACAAGAGCGTACGCCACACACGCCGGGCCGGGGATGGCCGCGGCGCTCGATTACTGCATGCGCGGGGTGGGCGTGCCGCTGGCGCTGCTGGTGAATCCGATTTCGAATTCGCTGCTGCCGGAGATCGCCCGCCTGCGCAGCATTCAGCGACTGCGCGACGCGCTACGCCTGATCGATAAGACCGTGGCGATTACAGCATTGGTGGCGGTGGTGGGCTGCGTGTTTGCACTGCTGTTCCGGCAACCGGCCATCGCGCTGCTGTTCCAGCACGGGCGGTTCACGGCGGAGGATACGCAACTGGTCTCCGCGGTATTTCTGGCGCTGGGACCGAGTCTGGTGGGCTGGAGCCTGATGGAGATTCTGGCGCGCTCGTTGTTCGCGATGGACCGGCAGTGGCCCCCGGTGATCGCGGGACTCTTACCGGTGATCCTGAACATTGCGATTACGCTGCGCGTCGGGCCCTTCCACCCCGAGTTGCTGGGATTGGGATCGTCCGTGGGCCTGATGGCCGGCTTCGCCCTGCTCTTCGTGATGACGCACACCAGCCGCAAGCGCTGGATGCAGCAAGGGTAACGGCGGCGCCGAGCCTCAGTGCGTCATCGCGTAGATCACATAGTTGACTCCGATGCGGATGCCTAACGCGGCATAGTGTTCGGGGTAGTTCGGCGAATCCGCCCACTCCCAGGAATCGCCGACATCGGATTGAAAGGTCATGGCGACCATGAGGCGGCCGCGATCGTCGAAGATGCCGCGCCAGCGGTCGGGACAGCCATTGCACTTATAGCTGGTTCCGCGCTGCACGCTGCCGTTGCTCGCCACCTGATAGCGCTCGTCCAGATCGTAGACGGTGTGGAAGATGGGGTCTTTGTTTTCCAACTCCACCACCTGGCGCTCGGGAAAGACCTTGCGCATGCTGGCCATGAAGATTTCCCACTCGTCGGGGCCCCAGAAATCGTCCGCCATGAAGAAGCCGCCGCGCAGCAGATATTCGCGCATGGCCTTGGCCTGGGCATCGGTGAGTTGCCAGTGGCCGGTCTGGACCGCATAGAGCCAGGGCCAATCGCCGACACCGCCCTGATCCAGATTGATGGGCTGCTCGACGGAGCGGACGGAGATGCGGGTGAGGCGGCGCAGCGCCTGCACGAAGTGGCGATCGGCGCGGGGAAAATCCTGCGTCCACATGGTGCCGCCCTCGGTCCAGACGCCGCCGTTGCGCCCGCCGCCGAAGCCTCCGAAGCCGCCGCCGAAACGGCCACCGCCGCCACCGCGGCCGAAGCGCCCGCCGGGAGCGTTGGGATACATGAGACGCGCGAAGGCCCACTCGGTCTTCTCGCTCCAATCGGTGGGCAGTGGGATGTCGCCGACGCGGTATTCGACGCCGGGATATTCGCGGAACGGCAACTGGCCGCAGAGCACGCCAAGGAAGGCCACGCTGAGACCCAGAGTCTTGACGAACGTCATTCGGTTCCGCCTTAGTGTGAGGATATCACCTGCCGTGTTTATAATTGGGCGATGCAGGCGCTGGTGCTGATGATCGCGATGGGAGTTACGGCACGGGCGGCCGATCTCTGCCCGGCGGCAAAAGACGCGCTCAGCGGCAGCGTTCCCAGCCTGATGAGTTGGAGTTCGCAGGCTTCGGCGGTGGGCAAGCGGCACTGCGTGAGCAGTGGCGTGCGCAATCTTACCGAGGCTGCGGCGCTGGTGCAGTGGCCGGATGCGGGCATCGCGATGGCGGCGGTGCGGGATCGCGTAGACATGGCAGTCTGCTGCTTCAGCCACGAAAGCGCGCAGTCCGGTACGCTGCAATTCGGCGCGAACGCTCGCGAGGTGAAGGTGACCACGCATCGCGAACTGATGAAACCGGACGCTCTGGATGTGGACGAACACGAGTATCCCGACCGGATCGAGGACGATGCGCGCCACCGTACGATTTCGATCCGGGGAACACTCTGGGCGGATGGCGCTCCGCTGGTAGTGGACATCGCGCTGGAATGTTCGGCGTCACGCTTCGCGGATCAGTTCGCCTATGAGTTCCGGGTAGTCACTCGCGGAGACGATGCAGTGATCGAGTGGGACCTGCTGCGGCAGTTGGAAGCACGGGCGAGCGCGAACGTGCAGCCGGTGCAGCATGGGAACACCTGGGTATTTCTGAGCAGAGAACGGCCGGCTGAGGCCCTGGCGACGGTAGAGTTGCGCACGAAGAAAGGCACCGTCGCGGGGCGCTTTCAGTTCGATGGCTTCGGCGTGGCGAAGCGGTAAATGCAAATGAAGCCGACAGGCGACAAAAGACGATCGCCTGTCCCACTGGACCACTGGTGGTCAATCGCGGAGACGAGTTGGATCTCGATTGGGATTTGAAACGGCGGATGGAGGCGAAGGTGAGTCCGAGCGTGCAACCGGTGCAGCATGGGAACACCTGGGTATTTCTGAGCAGAGAACGGCCGGCTGAGGCCCTGGCGACGGTAGAGTTGCGCACGAAGAAAGGCACCGTCGCGGGGCGCTTTCAGTTCGATGG
>CAIRBY010000389.1 GCA_903876865.1 uncultured Acidobacteriia bacterium | reverse complement strand
TGGCGATGGTGACGGTGGACTATTTCGCACCCAACGCCGCCAAGGACCATTACATCCAGAGCTTGACCGGACAATTGGACGGCAAGGCGCGGATGCTGGCCCTGGCGTGGCCGGAAACGGGCGCGCTCGAAGCCGAAAAGGTGCGCCGCATGGCCGAAGCGGCGGGTGGGCGCATCACGGTGGTGCGGGCGGATGGGGCGGTGCTGGCGGATTCGGCGGCCAATCCGGCGGCGATGGAAAATCACCGCAGCCGGCCGGAGATCGAGGCGGCGTTCCGGGCGGGTTCTGGCTCGGATATCCGGCAGAGTGCCACGATCGGTGTGTCATTCCTCTACGTGGCGGTGCCGGTTCCGGGTGGCGGCAGCGTGATCCGGGTGGCCTATCCGCTGGCGGAGATTCAGCGGCAGGTTGCGGAACTGCGGGGACGGATTCTGCTGAGTACGGCGCTGGCGTTTCTGCCCGCGACTCTGATCGCGGCGGGGTTGGCGCGACTGCTCTCCCGGCGCCTGGCGGCGATCATGATCCACACCGGGGAACTGGCGCGCGGGAACTTCCGCTCCCGCCTGGAGGGCACCGATTCGAGCGAACTCGGACAGCTTTCGCAGAGCCTGAATACGACGGCGGAGAATCTGGAGCAGATGGTGGCGCAGTTGCAGCAGGAGCACTCGGAGTTGGAGAAACTCGAGCGCATCCGCAAGGACTTCGTCATCAACGTTTCCCACGAACTGCGCACGCCGCTGGCTTCGATCCAGGGCTACACGGAGACGCTGATCGATGGCGCGCTGAGCGACCCGCAGCACAACATGCGGTTTCTGGGAATCATCCGTCACAACGCCGAGCGGTTGGCCCGCCTGACGGAAGATCTGTTGACGCTCTCCCGGGTGGAGCAGAACCGGCAGAAGTTCGAGTTCGACCTGAATCGGGTGGAGGGGCTGATTCACGATGCCTTTGAACTACTGGGGCCGATTGCGCGCAAGAACCGCATCGAACTGGTGGAAGCGCCCGCACCCGAGGGCGCGGTGGTCTGTTGCGACGCCGAAGCGGTTTCGCAGATTCTGAGCAACCTGATGGACAACGCGATTAAATACACGCCGGCGGGCGGGCGGATCACGGTGGGGGCCAAGGCAGACGGGGAGCTGGTGGAGTTTTTCGTCCGCGATACCGGGGCGGGCATCCCGGCGGAAGATTTGCCGCGGCTCTTCGAGCGCTTTTACCGGGTGGATAAGGCGCGTTCGCGCGAACTGGGCGGCACCGGGCTGGGACTTTCCATCGTGAAGCACCTGGTGGCGGCCCACGGGGGCACGACGCGGGTCGAAAGCACGGTGGGACAAGGCTCTACGTTTTATTTCACCCTGCCGGTGGACGAGGTGGCGGCCACCGCCGGAACACTTAATCCCGAATTCACGTCCTCTTAACCGCGCCGTAACAAGCGGAGCGGTACTGTGAGGCTGTGGCCATGAAAAAGATCCTGTTGATCGAAGATGACGCCGATCTCTTCGCCCTGTTGAAGTACAACCTGGAGAAGGAAGGCTTTTCCCTGACCGGGCAGCACACCGGCAAAGGCGCGATCGAACTCTGCCGGCAGGTGCGGCCGGACCTGGTGCTGCTGGATATCATGCTGCCGGATTCCGACGGACTGGATATCTGCAAGGGAATCCGCAAGGACCCGGATCTGGCGGCGCTGCCGGTGATCTTCCTGACCGCCCGGGCGAGCGAGACGGACCGCATCGTGGGCCTGGAACTGGGCGCCAACGATTACGTGGTGAAGCCCTTTTTCGTGCGCGAGTTGATTGCGCGGATCAAACTGCAGTTTCGCAATCAGTCCCTGCCTTCGCGCGTACTGGAAGCGGGCGGAGTGGAGTTGGATCGCACCAGTTGCCAGGTGCGTTTGAACGGCGCGCCGCTTTCGCTGACGGCGACCGAGTTCCGGCTGCTGGAATTCCTGATGAACCGCCCCGGGGTGGTCTTCAGCCGCGAGCAGTTATTGAACGCCGTATGGGGGCAGGACCGGGCGATCACGGACCGCGCGGTGGACGTGTACGTACTCCGCTTGCGCCAGAAAATCGAACAGGACCCGGCGAATCCGATTCTGCTCCACTCGGTGCGCGGCTTCGGTTACACGTTCGAACCGCGACGTGTGATGGCTGCGGTCTAGCCGCAGCGGCGGGTTACATGCGCTCCTGGAATTTCCGCCACGCCGCCATGGAGCGTTTCAAGTTTTCTTCCGTATCTCCCGGCACTTGGTAGCACTGCAGCCCGATCGGGCCTTTGTAGCCCAGCGCCGCGAGTTTCTTGAGCAGGCCCAGGACATCGAACTCTCCCCGGTCGAGCGGCAGGATCAGCCGGTCCCAGCCGCCTTCGTGCTCGGCGCCGTTGATGCTGACCATTTCCAGATAGGGCAGGGCTTCGCGCAGGCGCTGGTCCAGATTGGGTTCGTCTTTCACGGCGAGGAAGTGGGTCAGGTTGAAAGTGACTCCGATGTTGGGGCGGCCCGCCAGTTTGCGGATGCGCAGGGCGTCTTCGATCCGTCCCACGTAGAATCCCATGTGCGGGTAGAGCACCACGCGCAAACCGCTCTGCGCGGCCAGATCCGCCACTTCCCGGACCATGCGGACCGCGCGATCCTCGGCATCTGGTGCCGCTCCCTGCACGGTCAGCCAGATCACGGTGCCGTGGCCCTTCAACTGCCGGACGGCTTCGGGTAGCGCCGCGTCATAGCTCGGCTTCTCGCCATCTACATGGACCGCGACGTAGATGCTGAACATCTTGAGGCCGCGGCTCTCCAGAGCGCTGAGCATCTCGGGAACTTTCAACGCGCCGGTGTAGCCGATGCCCGCGTAGCCGGTCCGCTTGACCAACTCCGCCTGCTGTTCGAGCGGCAGTTTCTGATCGCGCCCCGTGCCGTTGTCGAAGGCGAAGAAGGGGTTGGCGAGCGGTTGCGCGGGTGCGGGGGCCGCGAGCCCCAACGAGAGGGCGGCAATCGCCAGTGTGAGGGGAAGGTGACGAGGATTCATTGGCGGACTCCTGGTGTTGCCGGTTGCAGGATGGCTTTCTTTACGTAGGCGTTGGCGGCTTCGCTGTTGGTGAAGCGCTCCGCGGCGGGATCCCATTGGAGTTTGCCTCCCACCGTCACGGCGATATTCGCCAGGTGGTTGACGGTCATGGTGCGGTGGCCCACTTCGGCGTCTTCCAGCGTGCGTCCGCGGCTCTTCACCGCGTCGATGAAATCCTGCTTATCGCTCTTGAGCGGAAAGTGGATTTCGTCCTCGCGCAGTTTCGCCGCGAGAATCGCGGGCGATGAAGATTGCAGCGGCTTGTTGTACTCGGCCAGGATCCAGCCCTCGCTCCCTTCGAAGCGCACGTAGGGCGTGTCTGTTTTGTAGAAGAGGCGGACGCCGTTGGCGTAACGATATTCGGCTTCGAAGGTGAGCATCACGTTCCAGAAGCTGTCCGCGGGCGGAAACGTGCCGCGCGCTTCCACTTCCACGGGACCAGTGCGCTCGGTGTTGTTCCCCCACTGCGCGATGTCGTTGAGATGGGCGCCCCAATTGGTGACCATGCCGTCGCAATAGTAGCGATGGCGCATCCATCCAGGACGGTCGTAGGACTTCGGCGGATGGACGCGCTTTTCGGTATAGGCGGCGCGAGGAGCTGGTCCCTGCCAGCGCTCGTAATCGAGGCCTTCCGGTACCGGAATATCCGCTTGCGGCGGGCAGCCGACATCGGTGCCCGGCACGCCCGAACGAATCGTATGCACTTTGCCGATGCGCCCGTTGCGTACTAGCTCGACGGCGCGATGGAAATTTTCGAGCGAGCGAAATTCGCTGTCGTTACGGAAGACGCGTTTGTGCTTCGTCGCCAGATCGCTCAATTGGCGCCCCTCGGCGATGGAACGGGTGAGCGGCTTCTCGCAGGCGACGTCTTTGCCCGCCTGAATCGCCGCGATCGAGAGCGGCACGTGCCAGTGATCCGGGGTGCCGATGAAGACGGCGTCGATTGCGGGGTCCGCCAGCAGTTCACGGCTATCGCGGAACTTCCGGCAGCCCTTGTAGGCGCCGGAGCGAGACTGCTCCGCATAGGCATCGTCGACCTGTTTCGCGGCGTTGTCCAGTCGCCATGCATCCACATCGCAGACTGCGACCACCTGCACGTCCGGCATGGAGAGAAATTGTTTCAGGTTGACCTGAACGGTCTGCCTTCCGACGCCGATTACTCCGACCGTGATCCGGTTGGAGGGCGCCCTCTGGCCAAAGACGCGGCCCGGCACAACCAGCGGCGCCGTGCCGCAGAGAAAGGTCCGCCGGGTGACGGGTAGGTGCAGATGCATGCTTTGCTGCCTCTGTTGGGTTATAGCACCCGGCAGGATCGCGTGGCGGCGGCGATGTTTCACTTGACATGTACTGTCTGACTAGTACACTATTATTCCAGATGAACGGTACAGAACAAAACGTCTTTACCTTCCGGCTCGACCAGCAAAGCGGTGTCCCCGTGTACCGGCAGATCATCGACCAGGTGTTGGGCGGAGTGGCCACGGGCCGGCTCAAGGCGGGGGCGCAGTTGCCCACGGTGCGGCAGGTGGCGGTGGATCTGGCGATCAATCCGAACACGGTGGTGCGCGCCTACCGGGAACTGGAAATCCGCGGCGTGCTGGTTACGCAGCAGGGGACGGGCACCTTCATCGGTGCGCAGAAGGTCGAGCGGGACGAAGCGGAGCGAAGCCGGCAGCTGAGTCAACTGGTGACGGAGATGATCTCGCGCGCCGGCGCGGCGGGTTTCACGATGGAAGAGTTATTGGAGGCTATCCATGAGCGTTCCCAGCATGCTGGCAAGAAGAGGAGATGAAACGATGAAATCGGACATGGCGGTGTTGCGCGTGAGCCAGGTAGGCGTCGCGTTGTTCGTGGTGTCGATCGCGGTGGGGTTCGTCGCCTCCGCGGTGATTCGGAATCCGGCTCCGTTGTTCCTGTGCGGACTGGCGGGGGTGTACTTGCTGTTTGCAATTCGTATGGCCGATCAGTGGGAGAAGGTGGCGGTGCTGCGGTTCGGGAAGTACATCGGGCTGCGGGGGCCGGGGCTGTTCCATATGATCCCGGTGGTGGACCGGTTGAGCCGGTATGTGGATCAGCGGGTGCGGGTGGCGAACGTCTCGGCGGAATCGACGCTGACGCGGGACACGGTGCCGGTGAATGTGGACGCGATCATTTTCTGGATGGTGTGGAACGCGGAGAAGTCGATTCTGGAGGTGCAGGATTTCGCACAGGCGATTCAGTTCAGCGCGCAGACGGCGCTGCGGGAATCGATCGGTCGGCACGAACTGCATCAGATGGTGGCGGAGCGGGAGATGATGGGGCGCGAGTTGCAGCGCATTCTGGACGAGAAGACGACCGCGTGGGGAATCACGGTGCAATCGGTGGAGATCCGCGACGTGCAGATTCCACCTGAGTTGCAGGACGCGATGTCGCGCGAGGCGCAGGCGGAGCGGGAGCGGCGCGCGCGCATCATTCTGGGCACGGCGGAGACGGAGATCGCCGAGAAATTCGGGCAGGCGGCGCTGACCTACCAGAACAATCCGGTGGCGCTGCATCTGCGCGCCATGAATATGCTCTATGAAGCCATCAAGGAGAAAGGTTCGATGGTGATTGTACCCTCCTCGGCGGTGGAGACGATGGGGTTGGGCGGGATGCTGGGAGTGGCGTCGATGGGCGGGGCGAAGCCGCAGTAGCCAAAGTGTACGAAAGCATCCCCTGCCCGGCGGGGGCGTGGTGGATAAAATGGGAGTATGCGCTGGATATCCGTTTCTCTCTCAATTGCACTGGCATGCGCTCCACTGATGGCGGCTGACGACAAGGCCAAGACGGCCGAGCGTCTGGACGACGCCGCTTCGCTGTTCACCGAAATCATGGGAACGCCGGACCGCTCCATTCCGCAGGACCTGTTGGAGAAGGCTCCCTGTATCGTATTGGTGCCCGGTTTGAAAAAGGCGGCGCTGGGGTTTGGCGGCAAGTTCGGCCGCGGCTACTCGATCTGCCGGGCCGCGAGCGGCGAGGGTTGGGGCGCGCCGGCGGCGATTCGCGTGGAAGGCGGCAGCGTTGGTTTCCAGATCGGCGTCTCTTCCAGCGACGTGGTGTTGCTGATCATGAATCAGAACGGGATGAAGAAGCTGGCAAGCAGCAAGTTCACGGTGGGCGCGGATGCGACGGCGGCGGCGGGTCCGGTGGGGCGCAACGCTACGGCGCAGACGGATGCCTACATGTCGGCGGAAATTCTCTCCTGGTCGCGCAGCAAGGGGCTGTTCGCGGGGATCTCGCTGGATGGTGCGACCTTACGCAACGACCTGGACGAGAACGCGGTGATGTACGGGCAGAAGTGGACCGCGAAGCAGATCCTCGGCAGCGGAGCCAAGCCGCCAGAGATGGCAGCGAAATTGATCTCGGTGCTGAACAAATATTCGCCAAAGCAGCGGAAATAGGATGATTTCGACCCATCACGGCGCTGCGAATTGGCTTCGTATCGCGGGAAGGGGAAACCGTTGAAAGCCTCTGATTCGGCGATGGAAGGTCCGCTCGCTCAAAGGTAGGGTAGGCGGTTTCGCCTGCCAACTCCTCGGGCGTGCCTGGTTTACAAGCGAAAGAATTGGCAGGCGGAACCGCCTGCCCTACTGGGTTCGCGTTAGAGCGTCAGGGTGACTTTGCTGAGCGTGCGCGGCTGATCCGGGTTCAGGCCCTTCTTCTCCGCCAGGCAGGCGGCGAAGATCTGCGCGGGCACGATGTAGGGGATCGGCGTCATCACTTCCTTGATGCGCCCGGGCAGGCGGATGATCTTGGTGGCGTACTTCGCCACATCCCGATTGCCGCCATCGGTGATGGCGACGATCTCGGCCTCGAGGCCCTGCAATTTCGCGAGCGTCTCGCCGATGGAGGGCCACGTCTTGCCGGGGGGCGTGAACGCGAAGACCGGAAAGTTCTGCTCGATCAGTGCGATGGGGCCGTGCATGAGATCGGCCGAGGAGAAGCGCTCGGCCACTACATAGCAGGTCTCCATCAACTTGAGCGCCATCTCAAAGGCGTTGGCATAGTTGAGGCCGCGGCCGACTACTACGGCATGGCGCATGAAGCGGTAGCGCTCGCTGAGCGCGTCAATCTCGGGTTCCAGAGTCAGTGAAGCGTTGACCAGTTCCGGCAGGCGCTCGAGTTCCGCGATGGCGACTCCGCCGCCCAGAGCGTAGGCAAGCAGGTACATCATGAGCATCTGGCCGGTATAAGTCTTGGTGGCCGCGACGCTCTTCTCGCGCCCGGCGCGCACCAGAAACACGTGTTCGGCAATACGGGCCATGGCGCTGCCGCTCTCATTGGTGATGCCAAGGGTCAACGCGCCCTGCTCGCGAGCCCGTTCCAATACGAGGTTGGTGTCGGTGGATTCGCCGGATTGGGAGATGCCGACGACCAAGGCATCGCGGTAATCGATGCGGGCTTCGTAGAGGGTAGTGATCGAAGGCGCGGCCAGAGAGACCGGGATGCCGGTGGTGATTTCGAGCAGATAGCGGCCGAACAGCGCGGCATTATCGCTGGTGCCGCGGGCCACCAGGACGACCAGTCGAGGGCGCTTCTTTTCCACCAGGCGTTTGAATTTTTCCACGCCGCGCAACTCCGCGGCCAGGGTGCGAGCGAGCGCCTGCGGCTGCTGCCGGATTTCTTCGAGCATTCGGGACATTTGATTTTTAAGATAGCAGGGGTTGGCTAGAGTGGCGTAATCGGGCGGGTGTCCGAGCCGATGTGGAAGATATGCGTGCCGGCGCTGCCGGGCGGCAGGGAGATCAGAGTCGGACGCATCAGCACCAGCACCTGCTTGTCGTCGGAGTTGTGGGTGTGGGTGCTGGTGAGGGGGCCTAGAAAGGGAATCCGCGTGACGCCGGCCAGCCCTGCGATGGTGCGGGCCTGATCGATATTGAGCAACCCGGCGATGGCGGCCCATTCGCCGAATGGAATTTCCACGTTGGATTTGATGGAACGGCTGGAAATGACGGGGATGCCGTTGACGCTGGAGCCGCCCAGCACCTTAAACTGCGAATCGATATCGAGCGTGACGGTTCCGGCGCCGTGCACGGCCGGCGTAACCTTCAAATTCAAGCCCAGATCTTCAAACGTGAAGGAAGGCGGCGGGGAATACGAGTTGCCGCCCTGCGTAAAGCTGGATGGTCCGAAATAGCCGGCGGTGAGGATCGGGTAGCGGTCGCCGACGTGGAAGGTGGCGGGCTGTTTATCCAGGCTGCGGATCACCGCATCGATCAGGGTGCGGTGGTCTGATCGAGTCAACTGTGCGACCAGGGCGGAACTGAGTATGTTGATCCCGAACATGCTGGCGCTGGTGGCGCTGCGCGCGAGCGAGGCAAAGGTGAAGGCAGACTGCAAGGGGATCGCCTTAAAGGTATTCGCGAGATTGACGCCATACGTGATGGCGTCATTGTGGGTGACTTCAATGAAGCGCAGTTCGATTTCCACTTGGGCGCGCGGCGCCATCAGATCCTCGAACATGAGGCGTGCGGGCAGCACTTTAGAAATGCGGTCGCGGATGATGACCGTATTGTTCTGAGTATCGAACGCCACCTTCTCGATGGCGAACGCCTGCTGCACCGCAGTGACAATGGAGTTGAAGTCCTGCTGGGTCGCAGCCTCGGGCAGGCGGAGTTCGATGGCGGCGGTGGGTTCGCGCTCGGTGCGTTTCTGCGGCGTATCCTTGACCACGAGAAAGACGCGGGGGCTGATGGGGACCAGGAAGTTGGAGGTGGCCGCTTCGAGGGTGTGCAGGACATCCCGGTAATCGGCGTCCTTCATCTCGAAGTGGATGCTGCGGCCGGGGGTGAAATCGTCATCGAAGACGCAATCCAGGCCGAATGCCTTGGCTGCCTTTTCAAAGAGAAGTTTGGCGTCGCCGGTAAGGTCGATATCCTGGCGGCCCGGTTGAGCCTTCAATTCAGGCGGTGGCAGCAGGTGGCGGAGTTCCGCGCGGTCTGCTGCCGTGGCCAGCGGAATGCGCGGAGCGGACGGGTCAAGGAAGGCCTCCGGTTCGGGGATGGAGTTGTCGGCGGGCGGCATGACGCCGCTTGACAGAGAGGCGCGCGTGCGCACGGCCTGACTGCGCAGCCAATACATTTTGTTTTGCGGCGACATGGCGGCGGCTTCGGAGTACAGCAGGTATGCTTCGGCCATGTGGCCGGCCCGCTCTTCCCGCCGGCCGCGCAGGTAGAGATCGTTGGCGGAGGGTCCCTGGGCAGGGAGCAAGGTGGCCAGCGCGATCCAGAGTATGCCGACACGTATCCGCACAATTCTAATGACGCAGCCCGGCGCCGTTGCGTGGAAACGATTTGCAGTGCGACCCTGAAGTGATGAAAACCGGATTGAACACCCTGCGGCACCTGGCGGTGCAGGACCCGATGGAGATCGTGGTGCCGTTTGGCATCTTCGTGGCGGCGTTCCTGGCCGGATTGCTGGTGCGGCGGCTGTTGTTGAAGGCGCTGAAAGCGTGGAGCGACCGGACCGACAGCAATGCCGGTCAGGCGCTTTACCACTCTCTGCGCGGTCCGGTGATGATCTGGGCTCTGATTCTGGCGGCGCACCTCGCGATTCAGGGATCAGACCTGCCCCTGGTCTTCACGGCCTGGATGTCCAACGTGCTCCTGGCCCTTTGGATCGTCTCTCTCACTATGATGTGCTGCCGGATGGTGGGGGACCTGGTAAGGCGTTACGGGAATCAGGTGCCCGGAGCAATGCCGGTAACCACGTTGACCCAGAACCTGGCGCAGATCTCGGTGGTCATCATGGGTGGACTGATTCTGCTGAACCATTTTCACGTCTCGATCACGCCAATCCTGACGGCGTTGGGTGTTGGCGGCTTGGCGGTGGCTCTGGCATTGCAGGACACCCTCTCAAATCTCTTTGGCGGCTTTTACGTCGCGGTCGCGGGGCAGGTGCGTCTGGGGGATTACATCAAGCTGAACACGGGCGAAGAGGGGTACGTGACGGACATTGGGTGGCGCAGCACCACGATGCGTGCCATGGCAAACAATCTGGTGGTGGTGCCGAACGCGAAGTTGGCGCAGGCGATTGTGACCAACTATCACCTGCCGGAGAAGCGCATGTCGGCCAGTTTCTCTGTGACGGTGGGGTATGAATGCGATCCGGACGAGGTGGAGCAACTACTGAGTGACGTGTTGAGCAGTGCGGTGGGAGCGGTGAAGGGGTTACTGGAGACTCCTGCCCCTGCCGTTACGTTTGACCCAGGGTTCGGGGAGAGCGGGATGGTGTTCCTGCTCAGCGTACAAGTGGGCGAATACGCGGACCAGTTTCCGGTCCGTAATGAGTTGAGAAAACGAGTCTTACGCGCACTGCGGCAAGCTGGGGTAGGGATTCCGTATCCTGCGCGCACCGTATACCTCCCTGGAAGTGGGTCTCTGCCGGGGCAGGGAAAGGAAAATTGATGGGAGAGATCGATCTTTTTTGTCGAAAGCTTGCCATACCCGCCCGGTTTTGTTAATCTAAGTGAGTCAGCCGATCGCAACCGACCGAAACTCTGGTCGAAGCAATCAAACGAAATTTTCCGGCTCGCACCGCAAACCTGTAAAAAGGTCGTGCGTGAGTAGATGAGCCGAACCAAGTTTCGAGGCCTGCCATAGATTACGACATCGCGAGATGGGGTAGTTTGTGCGCATAGATCATTGAAAATCTAGTTGGATGCAGTAAAGAAACACTTCGTCAGAACTCTGAGTAAACCGGAGCGAGAAATACTCACAATATCAAACGAGAGTTTGATCCCGGCTCAGAATCAACGCTGGCGGCGCGCTTAACACATGCAAGTCGAACGAGAAAGGGGAGCAATCCCTGAGTAAAGTGGCGTACGGGTGAGTAACACGTGGGTAATCTACCTCTTAGTGAGGAATAACCCTGGGAAACCGGGGCTAATACCGCATAAGCCTGAGAAGGGAAAGCAGCAATGCGCTGAGAGAGGAGCCCGCGGCCGATTAGCTAGTTGGTGAGGTAAAAGCCCACCAAGGCAGAGATCGGTAGCCGGCCTGAGAGGGCACACGGCCACACTGGCACTGAAACACGGGCCAGACTCCTACGGGAGGCAGCAGTGGGGAATCTTGCACAATGGGGGCAACCCTGATGCAGCGACGCCGCGTGAGCGATGAAGCCCTTCGGGGTGTAAAGCTCTTTCGGCAGGGAAGAACCAGACGGTACCTGCAGAAGCAGCT
>CAIRBY010000388.1 GCA_903876865.1 uncultured Acidobacteriia bacterium | reverse complement strand
TGCTGTTCGAGTGGTGCCGGCGAGAGGAGGAGCGGTAACGCGGGCCCGGTTGGGATGGAGTCCACTAACGCCACTTTCCGCCCGCGTGCGGCGGGCGCGATACTGAAGGGGTGATCTATCGGCCTGTCCTGCTACTGTCGTGCAGCGTTCTGTTCGCCCAGTCCGGCTCCGAATGGAAGGCGTGCCCCGTAATCGCCACGATGCCAGCTGAGACGCGGGCTGTGGAACCGCTCAATCAGCGGCAGCGTTTCGAACTTCGGCAGTGCAACGGGGAGAACATCGTCCTGACCGCATATGAGCGGGCCAATGCAACGCCCTCTCTTGTCTTCGACACTGGCGATGCGTACCCACGACTACTTACCCATGTCGAGAACGTCCTCGTCTTTCAGAGTATGGGCGGCGCGTCCGATCACGTCTACGTATTCGCATTTAAGGGGGGTAAGCCTTCCGTTGCCCTTCGAACGGCCACGAAGGATCTGATACAGGTCAGGCAGTCGAACGACGGTGTCGTCGTGATCGTGCCGCCGACGGCGTATCCGGGACCGGACGGCACCTTCGCGCCGACGCCGAAACCCAAGGAATATCCGTTTCCGGTTTACCGCTGAACGAGCGGGTTCATTCTCCGGAAACCCCACTTGTCCAGTCTCACGGTCGCTGGCCCGTTTCGCTAGAGTTGATTGATAGCGGCTTGATGCGCAGAAACCTGGCTGTCCCAAGTGCCGCGGCGGTATTTGGCGGGTTGGCCGGTATTCGATCGGTTCGCGGATTGGAGCGATGGATGGCTGTGGGCGTCGATCATTACCGCGAACGCGCTCGCGTATGCGCTACTGGCACGGGGCGGTACGGCGTTTCTGCGGAGAAGATCGCGCAGGCAAAAGGCGTCCTGAAGCCGGCTCCGGGTGCTCTGCGGCGCTTTCGTGCATTGACGGATCGGCCGGGAGTGTTGATGCCGGGGCTGGCGGACGGTACGCTCGCAATCCAGTCACCGAATGCCGGCCCTGCGGGAGCGACCAACGCGGCCGGGCATTCGAATAGCAGCAACAGCCTGTTGCCAAGGTGCATCCGGGAGTGGCATCCGGGAGTGGCTGTCAAACACTTCCGCGGAGGGTGGCTTTCGCGGTCCTTCGACGCGGCGGAATGTGCTAAAAATAGCAGTTGGTCCGTCGCATTATTGTCGCCGTTGTCGTGTTGATCGCGCTCAGCGTTCTATTTTCTTCCGAGATCACAGACAGCGACTTCTGGTGGCACCTCAAGACCGGACAGTACATCGTCAATACGCACCACCTGCCTAATCCAGACCCATTTGCGTTCACTACTCCCGCGAGTCCCGACGAAGCCCTTGTACGCAATGTCAACCTCAGTCATGAGTGGCTCGCTCAGACCCTGCTCTACCTGGTCTACGCGGCGTTCGGCTTCGCCGGCGTCGTGGTCGCAAGAGTCTTGCTTCTACTTGCCTTCTGCGCCATCGCGGGATTGATTGTGTACCGGCGCGGCCAAGGCTTCCAGTATGCGGTTGGCGCCGCGTCCGCTGTTGGCATCGCGGTCTATCCGTTCGCCGCCGACCGCCCATACCTTTTCACCTTCGTGTTTGTCGCCGGCTTTGTCGCGTTGCTCGATGGCGCGCCTCGAAGGGTTCGCTGGATACTGCCGCCCTTGATGTTGATTTGGGCGAACTGCCACGGCGGATTCGTTTTGGGATTGGCGGTGGTCGGTGTTTGGGTCATCGCCGCCTTGGTTACCCGCCGGGACCTCTACCAACTCGCGGCGATTTGGGCTGTCACCGCGAGTGCCGCAGCTTTGAACCCGAACGGACTGCGGGTGTTCGAAGCTCTGGTGTCCTACCAGCGCAGCTTTCTGACCTCCACTCTTGCGGAATGGCAAGCTCCCTCGCTGTGGCCGCCCACCACGTTCAGTTTCTTTCTGGTCAGCGCCGGGGCCGTCCTGCTCTATCGCTGGAAGCGGGTGCGCCTTACGGACGCGGTCCTCTTCGCCGTGTTTGCCGGCCTGGCGCTGCTTGCCGGGCGCAACACATTCCTGATCGCATTCGCCGCGCCCGTTTTGGTCTTTACTTATTTGCCGGCGCCGCTGCCGCGACTGCGCTGGAGCGGACTCGGAATTTCCGAGCTTGCTATCGCGGCGATCGCCGTGACACTCGCCGTTACCATTGCCAAGAACGGCCGCTATACGCCGGAACTGCGCACCGCAGAGTGGGAATACCCGGTCCAAGCCGCCCGATTCCTGCGCGAGCAACGGATCACAGGCCGCATGTTCAACACGTACGAATACGGCGGATATTTGATCTGGTCG
>CAIRBY010000387.1 GCA_903876865.1 uncultured Acidobacteriia bacterium | reverse complement strand
TTGCGGTTTCTCACCGAAGGGGTGCTGACGCGGCGGCTGCTGAGCGATCCGGAACTCGGGCGGGTGGGATGTGTGGTGCTGGACGAGTTCCACGAGCGGCATCTGGAAGGCGACCTGGCGCTGGGGCTGTTGCGGCGACTGCAGCGGGGGGCGCGTCCGGACCTGAAGATCGTAGTGATGTCGGCGACGTTGGACGCGGCGCCGATTGCGGAGTATCTGAACGGGGCGCGGGTGATGCGCAGCGAGGGGCGGCAGTATCCGCTGGAGGTGGAGTATACGGCGCATTCGGCGGCTCCGTTAGAGGCGCAGGTAGCGGCGGCGCTGGAGCGGCTGGGGGCGGGCGGGCACAAGGGGCACGTGCTGGTATTTCTGCCGGGGGCGGCGGAGATCCGGCGGGCGCAGACGGCGTGCGGGGCGGTGGCGCGGCGGATGGGGTGGGAGGTGCTGCCGCTGCACGGGGACCAATCGCCGGAGGAGCAGGACCGGGCGGTGGGTCAGAGTGGGAGTCCGGCTTCGCGGACGAAGGTGATTCTGGCGACGAATGTGGCGGAGAGCGCGATCACGATTGAGGGGGTGAGCGCGGTGATCGATAGCGGGGTGGCGCGGGTGGCGGGGCATTCGGCGTGGAGCGGGTTGCCGACGCTGGAGGTGGCGCGGATCAGTCAGGCGAGCGCGAAGCAGCGGGCGGGTCGGGCGGGGAGGACAGGGCCGGGGCGGGCGGTGCGGCTGTATCCGCTGGAGGATTTCGTGCGCAGGCCGGCGCAGGACGTGCCGCAGATTTTGCGGGAAGACTTGGCGCCGGTGGCGCTGATGCTGCAGGCGATGCGGACGAGCCTGCGCGAGGTGGAGTGGCTGGACGCGCCGCGCGAGGAGGCGATGGCGCACGCCGAAGGGCTGCTGGGGCAGTTGGGGGCGGCGGGCGAGAGCGGGCGGGAGACGGCGCGGGAGATGGCGCGGTATCCGCTGCATCCGCGGCTGAGCCGGCTGATGGTGGAGGCGCGGCGGCGCGGGGTGGCGGCGGAGGGTGCGGCGGTGGCGGCGTTATTGAGCGCGGGGGAGCGGCTGCCGGCGCAGGCGGAGCACGCGACACGGAGCGATCTGCTGGTGCTGCTGGAAGGGGAATGGTCTCCGTACGCGGCGCGGCTGTACCGGCAGTTGCAGGGGGGAGGGGGACGTCCGCGGCGGCTTGCGCCGGAGCGGGAGGAGGCGCTGTTGATCAGTGTGCTGAGCGCGTTCCCGGACCGGGTGGCGCGGCGGCGGCAGGGGAGTGAACTTCAGTTGGCGAACGGCGCGGCGGCGCAACTGGCGAACAACAGCAGCGTGACCGGGGAGGCGCTGATGGTGGCGGTGGAGGCGGAGGATCGCAAGGAGCAGCGCGCGCCTTTGGTGCGGATCGCGAGCGGGATCGAGGCGGAGTGGCTGCTGGATCTGTTCCCGGAGCGGTTGCGCGAGGTGGCGGCGCTGGAGTGGAATCGCGGCGGGGAGCGGGTGGAGGCGGTGAGTTCGCTGCTATTCGACGAGATTCCGATCGAGACGCGGCGGGGCGCGCCGGACGCGGAGCAGGCGGGTGCTTATCTGGCGCGGAAGGCGCTGGACGCGGGGCTGGAGCGATTCGCGGAGGCGGAGGAGGTGGCGGCGATCCGGGCGCGGGTGGAGTTCGCGGCGCAGCACGCGGCGGTGGCTCCGCTGGACGATGGGGCGGTGGAGGGAGCGCTGGCGGAACTGGCGACGGGGCTGAAGAGTTTCGCGGAGCTGGAGGCGGCGACGCGCGGGGGCGGGCTGGTGCGGGCGCTGGAGCGGCGGATGGGCGCGGGGCGGCGGGCGATGGAGGAAGTGGCACCGGAGACGATCCGGCTGCGCGGGGGTCGGCAGGTGAAGGTGCATTACGAGGCGGGGCAGACGCCGTGGATTGCCTCGCGATTGCAGGATTTTTTCGGCATGCGGGAGACGCCGGCGGTGGCGCGCGGGGCGGTGCCGGTGGTGGTGCGGTTGCTGGCTCCGAATCAGCGTCCGGTACAGATGACGACGGATCTGGCGGGCTTCTGGCAGCGGCTGTACCCGGAGGTGCGGAGGGAATTGTCACGGCGGTACCCTCGACACGCATGGCCGGAGAATCCGCTGAATTAGGTGACGCAGCGCACAGCAACTTTGCTATAACTATTGTCCGGGCCCCTATGACTTACACCTGCGGAAAGAATACGACCGGCCGAGTGCGGCGAGAGGTTTTCACGAGGAGTGTGATGGTGCTGGCGCTTCCCACGCACGAGGAGATCGCGCAATTGGCGTACGGGTATTGGGAGGCGCGGGGGCGGCAGGGGGGAAGGGCGGACGAGGACTGGTACCGCGCGGAGCGGGAGTTGTGGCGGCGCTCGGGCAGGACGCGGTATTAGGGCGAAGTACGGCAGGCGATTCGCCTGCTAACGGAGCCGGGGGAAAGAACTCTTAGCGATGGCACCGAAGGATCGGACGTCTGCGATGGTCGAAAGGCCGACGAGGGCGTCGGCCGCGGTCCGGGGGGACCGCCCCACAAGCGGTCCGGGGGGACCGCCCCACAAGCGGTCCGGGGGGACCGCCCCACAAGCGG
>CAIRBY010000386.1 GCA_903876865.1 uncultured Acidobacteriia bacterium | reverse complement strand
TTCCCGCGCCCGCCCGTTCGATGCCGACGACGTCGCCGCCATCAACACTCTGTATGGCGCGGCCGGCTGGCAGAGCAACTTCGGTACGATCTCCGGCACTGTCAAGTTCGCCAATGGCTCCAACGTGACACTCGCCTCCGTAGTGGCGCTCAGCCCCACCGGAGCCGCGGTCAGCGCGCTCACGAATCCGGACGGCACCTACCGCATCGAAGGCATTCCCGCGGGCAACTACCTGCTCTACGTACATCCGCTGCCTCCCGATGCGGTGCCCTTCGATGGTTCCGGCCTCCGCCTGCCGCAGGATCAGAACGGAGTCTCGTTCCAGCCGGGCGGCGCCTTTGGCACCGTCTTCTATCCGGGCACGCTCGATCCGGCGCAGGCGACTCTCTACACGGTCTCCGCCGGAAGCATCGCCGCGCAACAGAACTTCACCGTGCAGACGCGCGCCGCGGTCCCGGCCTACGATCTCTTCACCGCGAGCTATCTGGACCAGACCACTCTCCTGCCGTTGTGGGATACCAGCAAGCCGTGGGTGGAAGTCTACCCCGCGATCGGCAACAACACGCAATCCTACATGCTGGTCAAGGTGCAGGCCAATTCCGGCGGCGTGCCCCTGCCCCAATCGGCCACGGTTCTGGGCGGCTTCGGAGTAGTCAGCGGAGCCTATCTGGTTCCCTTCACCGATATCACCGGACAGCGCGCGCTCGCTCTCTACTTCGGACAGGCGGGCGTATCCGGCATGCCGCTCTTCGCCGGCACCGGTCCGCGCCACCTCGTGCTCACGTACAGCAACGATATCTTCGTACTCCCCCAGGCCGTCAATCTGGTCAAGAAACCGGCCCCGGTCATCACCGCCGTCAAGACCAATGCGGATGGCAGCCTGACCGTCACCGGAAGCAACTTCGGCGCCGATAGCCGCGTCTTCTTCGATGGCATTCAAGCCGTGATCGCAGCCCCCTTCAGCGGCGGCGATGCGCAGGGTTCCATCGTAGTGGTGCCACCCGCGGGCAATGGCGGACAGACGGCGCAGATCACCGTATATAACGGCGACACGCAGAACTCCACCTTCAATCAGGCCGCTCCGCCGACTTACACTTATCCCGCCGCCGGCGCACCGCAGTTGACGAAGAGCAGCGTGACTTCGCTCACGGCGGGCGCGACTACCGTTGTGGACCTCACCACCCAGAACACCAGTTTCGTCAACGGACAGGTAGTGACCGGCTTCGGCTCCAACGATGTCACCGTGCAGAAGGTCTGGGTGCTCAGCCCCACGCACGTGCAAGCCAATATCTCGGTCGCTCCCAACGCCACACTCGGCACTTCCGAAATCAGCGTGGTCTCGGGCTTCGAAGTGATGGCCCAGCCCAACGCGTTCCAGATTCTGCCGCCGAACGCGAACCTGCCGGTGATCGCCGCAGTGGCCAACGCCAGCGCCACGCAGCAGACCATCTACCCGGGCGTGTACGCCGCAATCTACGGTGTGAATCTGGCCAGCCTGCCTTCGGGC
>CAIRBY010000385.1 GCA_903876865.1 uncultured Acidobacteriia bacterium | reverse complement strand
CTCGTTTTGCCGTTTGTTTCGCAGCAACAGCTTAACGCCAACGGAGCCCCTATTCAAACACAATCAGGCCGTTTTGTTTTATTTCAGTCGATTACCTCAATTATGCAAGTGCCTCGTGTGAACGGGGGGAGAGGTGGTATCAATTCACGATAGCCTGTCCCGGGAAGGTGAAAGAGTGGTTGTGGATTTCGTTTTCCGGGCAGCCTCCCATTGGCATGAAACGCATTTGTGGACTTCACGCTGAACTCGGCGAATGAGTAGCGAATCGCCAACTGATTCGCTACTGGCAAGGCCTCACCGTGATGTTGGACACTGCTCCCTCGCGGACCGTCACCTTCACGGTTTCGTCGCAACCCTTGCTGGCAAAGATATTCGCTAACTCCGACCGTGGCGCAAAGCGCCAGGCCGTGACCTCGTAGTCGCCGGGGGCCAGTTCGGGGAATTGGAAGTCGGGTGCGGCGGACGTTGCCGCAGGGAAGCCACCGCGCCGCAGGACCACCGGCGTCACTCTGACCAGGTAGTTGCCGCCGCGAGCGCCATCGTCTATCACTTTCCCCGCGATTCCCGCGGGCTCATCGGAGAGCTCAATCTCCAGCCCAGGATTCCCGGCTTCAGCCACTGTGATGGGCTTGCGCAGGCCAGTCTGCGTACCGAAGCGAAGTTCCCTGGCGGATAGGTTGCGCGTACGATCGCTGGTCAGGCGCAGGTTCCGGGACTGGAACCCGACGGTGTACTCGCCCGGCGGCACGCCTTCAAATTCGAACGTGCCATCGGACTTCAGCCCGGTAACCTCGGAAGCAGCCGGGCTGCGATGGATCAGGTGAACACTGGCTGAGCCCTGCCACTGAAGCTTGGGATCGCGCAGGCTGACCGTCCCCTGGATGCGCGGGAAGGAAGGGACGGGCACCATCATCTCATCCAGACCAGCCTTGCCGAGTTCGATGGGGACGAGGTAAGGAAGTTGGTGGCCCGCGCGGTAGATGGCCAGCGTGTACGAACCCGGTTGAAGCAGGCTGAAGCGGAATCCGCCATCGGAATCGACCCGGTGTCTGCGCCAGAGTGGGTCGGGAGTTCCTGGCACGGCACTCAGGAGTTGGACGTCGGGATCAACCATTGGTTCGCGTCCCGCCATTTCCACCAGCGCTCCTTTGCATTCCACCAGCAGCGTGCGGCGCAACCGCAGATCCACATTGCGGAGGCGCGCGCCGGGCGGGATATCGACGGGAATGGCGAGGCGCACATCGTCCGCTCCCGGATAATACTGCGCGGCTCCGTAGCCATAGTATTCGCCGGTGGCGGAATCGCGCACCAGATTGGCGGCGCGGACCGCGTGCGGCACACCCACCGCCACCTGGTACGAGCCGGGAACGAGGTCCTCGAAGGCGAACAGTCCGTCTTTCCCGGTGGTGTGCGTGGCGCCGGCGACCGTAACGTTGACGCCGGCGAGCGGTTTGCTTTCCTCGCCAAACACCACCCCTTCCAATCCGCCTAAGGGTGTCAGATCGAGGATGACGCTTTCGGTAACAGCGCCCGCCTTCAGGTGGATCGCTTTCGGTGCCAGTCCCCTGGTGGAATCCAAATAGCCAGACATCTCGATTGCCAGGGTATAATCGCCGGCCGGCAATTGGTCGAAGTGAAAGCCCCCATCCATGGCCGTGGCGCCCGAGCGCGTGCTGGCCCCGCGCAGCGAGATGCGTGCAGAAGCGACCGGCGCCCGCGAGATGGCGTTGCGCAGGCTGCCCTCGACGACTCCTGCGGGCTCCTGCGCGCGCAGCAGTGCGGCGAAGAAGGCTAGCTTTAAGAGCTTCACGCGCTATTTAGGATATCAGTCGGAGGATTGACTGAACAGGCGCTCACGCACCAGAAGCGAGCTGGACGAAGCGAGTGGGACAGGCGATCGTCGTTCGGAGTCGCTCAAGCTAATCGGTTTTTGCTTGAGGCCCCACCCGGCTCGAGGCCCGCACAATCAAAGTGCAGTCCAGCAGGATATCCCGCGCCGGCATCTTGGGATGCTCCAACCGGTCCAGCATGACGCGCATCGCCGTCTCCCCGATCTCCCGGCACGGCTGCCGGACGGTCGTTAGCGGCACCGGCAGCAGCGACGCATACTGCACATCGTCGATTCCCACAATCGCCACATCCCGCGGAATCCGCCGTCCCGCCGCTGCCAGCGCCTGCATGCATCGCCCCGCGATCCGGTCGTTCGCGCACACGAAGCCGTCGCAGAGCATCGCCGCCGCATCCGGCTTCCACACCCGCTCCGCCTCCAACGTGAACATCGCACCCTTCACACCCTGTTCCGCGAGCGCGTCGCGATACCCCCGCACCCTCTCCTTCACCGTATGCGCCTGCCCCGCGATGCGCAGAAACCCGGGACGCCGTACGCCCCTTTCGAGCAGGTGCGCCGCGGCAAGATAGCCGGCGCGATGATTGTCGATGCCCACCAGGTCGCACCCCCGCCGCTGCGAACTTTCGCCGGTGTGGCGGTCCAGCAGCACCACCGCGAGCCCAGCGCCGTGCAGCAGTTTCAACACCTGCGCATTCACCGCCGCGCTCTGCGCGCTCAATTCCAGCGGCGCGAAGAACACCCCCGCGACGCCGCGCGCAATCGCCTGGCGCGCCAGTTCCAACGCCTGCTCTTCGCGGCTCGATGCGCTCGCCGCGTGCGCCCACAAGAGCGCATGTCCGCGCGCGTCCGGCGAGGAAGCGATCCCTCTGCAGATCGGTTCGAAGATCTCCGTCTCCCCCAGATTCGGAATCACCAGCCCAAACAGCAGCCCCTCGCGCCGCCTCGGACCCGGCCCGCGCACGTACGTGCCCGAACCCGCCACACGCTCCAGCAGTCCCCGTTCCTGCAACTCCCGGACCGCCCGCCCCACGGTGATCCGCGAGGCCTGAAAGCGCTCCCCCAGCGCGGCCTCGCTCGGAAATTTCTCGCCCGCTTCATACTGCCCGCCGTGGAGTTCGCGCTCCAGCCGTTCGCGTATTTTCAAGTAGATCGGCTTGGCCGCGGCGGTGCGTTGCATTCCAAAGCTGTTATATCAGCTTTTGCCAGCCGCGCGCAACCTGCTATACTGGGGAGCGTCGAAGGTAGTTCAGTCAGTTCCCCAGCCCCGTTGCCCCGATTCCCCGCGTCCCCGACGTAGACGTATTGCCAGTGGACATTTCCCGTAAGTTAGGAGACTCGCTATGACGGATTTTCAAACCGCTTCCAAACGTTACCTTCTGGTGAGCGATTTCGACCAGACCCTGAGCTTCCACGATTCCGGCCACATCCTCGCCGATATGCTCGGCATCGCCGGCTTCGCCGAACGCGTCGCCGGACTCTCCAATATCCATCTCGTGCAGCAGGGCGGCGAACTCGCCTACCTGCTGCTTCACGATCCCGAGTTCCGCAAGGTCCGCCGCGAACATCTCGTCGAAGTCGGCAAGCGCGTCCGCCTCAAGAGCAACATCCCGCTTCTCGTGGAACTGCTCAACCACATCGACGGCCACGAGTTCTCTTTCTACGTGGCCTCCGCCGCGCCGGAGGAAGTCATTCAATCCGCCCTCGAAGGCGTGGTCGCGCCGGACCACATCTTCGGCACCCGCTTCCGCTACGATGATGCAACCGGAGAGATCGCCGCCATCGTCCGCCTGCCCGCCGGTTATGGCAAGGTCGCCGTCGTCGAGGAACTGCGCGCCGCCCGGAACATCGGGCAGGACCGCATCGTCTATGTTGGCGATGGCAGCAGCGACCTTCACGTCATGCTCCACGTCAACCACATCGGCGGCCAGACCATCGCTGTCTCCGAGAACCGCTACATCCGTGAAGTGGCCGGCCGCACCATCCTCTCCGATGACGCGCTCAGCGTCCTCATCCCCGTGCTCGAAGATGTGATGGGATGGAACAGCGGCCGCATCCGCGCCTTCTTCGAAGCGCATGGCTTCTCCCTCCGCGAATGGGACAAGGTGCGCACCGATACCATCACTCTCTCCGCCACCCCGCGCGATTCGGCAGGAGCGGGCGCCGCCCTCGTGTTATGACCGCCGAACCCGCGCAACTCTTTCACCTCTCCGCGCCCGGCGCAATGGATTCCGTGCAGCGCCGCCGCGCCTTCTGGGGCGTCATGGCCTGCTTCCTCGTGCATGGGCTCGTGGTCTCCACCTGGGTCTCCCGCATCGCCGCGGTGAAGGCAGCGCTGCATCTGAGCGATGGCGCGCTCGGTCTCGCGCTCCTCGGCACCGCCATCGGTTCCGTCACCGCCATTCCGGTCTGCGGCGCGCTTGTGGTCCGCTTCGGCAGCCGCGAAATCGCGCGCTGGACCGCTGGCGGCTTCTGCCTCTCCCTGATCTCGATTCCCTTCGCCGTGGATACCGTGACTCTCTTCGCCGCGCTCTTCTTTTATGGCGCCATGGCCGGGGCTAACGATGTCTCCATGAACGCTCAAGCCGTCGCCACCGAGCGCCGCCTCGGCACACCCGTGATCTCGCGCTTCCACGCCATGTTCAGCATCGGCGGCATGGCCGGAGCCTGCGCCGGAGCGTGGCTCGCCGGGCGCGGCATCCACTCCGCCCCCCACCTGCTCGGCGGCGCGCTTCTCTTCCTCACCGTCGCCGTGCTCTCCACGCGCATGCTGGTAGAGACCCGCTCCGAAGCCGCGCCGCCTTCACCCGCGAGCGAGCGGGCACACCCTTCGCGCAACCCCCTCGCGCGTCTCCGCCGCATCCCCGCCGCGCTGCTCGCCCTCAGCGCCATCGGCTTCTGCATCTTCCTCTCCGAAGGCGCCATCGCGGATTGGACCGCCGTCTATCTCCATCAGGTGCTCGGCGCCTCGCCGGGCCTCGCGCCGGTCGGTTATGCCGTCTTCTCGCTCGCCATGGCCAGTTTCCGTATGATTGGCGATGCCATTACGCTCCGTATCGGCCGCACGGCTACCATCCGCTGCGGCGGCGCGCTCGCCGCGCTCGGACTCGCCTTCGCCCTGCTGGCGCATTCGCCCTATTGGGCGCTGCTCGGTTTCGGGGCAGCCGGCGCGGGCTTCAGTTCCATCATCCCCCTGGTCTTCGCCGCCGGCGGACGCGTCGCCGGAGTCAGCGAAGGCGCGGGCGTGGCCACCGTCAGCGGGCTCGGCTATCTCGGCTTCCTCGTCGGACCGCCGGCCATCGGCTTCCTCTCTGAACTCACCAACCTGCGCATCGGCCTCTCGCTGCTAGTGCTCCTCAGCGCTACCGCCGCCTGCCTCGTTACGGTCGTGGTCCGCAGCGCGCGCACCGGCGCCAATCCCCTCGCCGACACACTCCAACGCGCCGCATGATCCGAACGGCCCGCTATGCCTCTTTACGCGCCACCATGCGCACGATGGGCGCTTCGATCTGCCGCCAGTCCGCCAGCGCGGTGCAGTCCTGGTAGCGCTCCACCCGCAGCGCCGTGAAATGGCGCAGCAACGCGTTCGTCTGGTAGCCCAGCAATCCGCCGGTGAGCCCACCGATGCCGAGTTTCATCACATCGCGGTGGAAGCCCTCCACCACCAGCAATCCGCCCGGCTTCAGCGCCGCGACGATCCTGCCGCTCGCGCGGAGCAGCACCCCATGCACGTACATGCCGAGGATCAGGTCCCACTCCGCCTCGCCCATCTCGAACTCTTCCACCGCCTGCCGCACCACCGTCACGCCACCCGCCGCCGCGGTCTGCCGCACACCCTCGGCGGAGACATCCACTCCCGTCACCTGCCAGCCGCGCCCGGCCAGGTAGCGCGCGTTCCTTCCCTGCCCCACTCCGATATCGAGCGCACGCCCCGGCGAGAGCCTCTCCGCCACTTCCACCAGCAGCGCGTTCGGCTTCGTGGTGTACAGCTCCGGTTCGTGCGCGTAAACCTCGTCCCAACGTTCCGCTTCGGCCATGAGTTCCCGCAATCAATCACAGCGGCAGGCACGTTATAATCGTGGATTGCTACTCGCCGTATCCAACCGCGGAGGAATCCCCGTACTTGCCCGAACTGCGTAAAGACCCCCTAACGGGGCGATGGGTCATTATAGCCAACGACCGGGCCAAACGGCCGAGCGATTTCATCCGGCAGCCGGTGCCGCCCCCCGCGCCCGGCATCTGCCCGTTCGATTACGGCAACGAGCACAAGACCCCGCCCGAAGTGCTCGCCTACCGCAACTCCGGCGGCCGTGACGAACCCGGCTGGCGCGTGCGCGTGGTCCCCAACAAATTCCCCGTGCTCGGCATCGAAGGCGATCTCGATCGCCAGGGCGAGGGCATGTACGACAAGATGAATGGCATCGGCGCGCACGAAGTCATCATCGAAGGTCCGGACCACAACCTGAGCCTCGGCCAGATGCCGGAGAAACTCATCGAAGAGGTGCTGTGGGCCTTCAAGGAGCGAGTCAACGATCTCAAGAAAGACCGCCGCTTTCTCTACATCATCCTCTTCAAGAATTTCGGCGACGCCGCCGGAGCTTCGCTCGATCATCCTCACTCGCAACTGATCGCCCTACCGGTGGTGCCCAGCGTGGTCCGCAACGAAGTCAACGCGGCCAAGGCGTTTTACGAATTGAAAGAGCGCTGCATCTTCTGCGACATCATCCGCCAGGAGAGCACCACAGGCGCGCGCCTGATCAGCGAAACGGACCGTTTCAGCGTGATCGCGCCCTACGCGCCGCGGTTCCCCTTCGAGACCTGGATCCTGCCGCAGCGCCACGAATCGCATTTCGAGGATGCCGATGCCTCCACCATCGCCAATCTGGCCCGTGTCCTGAAGGCCACCATCTCTAAACTCGAGAAGGTGCTGGAGCGCCCGGCGTACAACTTCATCGTGCATAGTTCGCCGGTGCAGGAAGGGCCGCTGGCGCATTACCACTGGCACATCGAGATCATGCCGCGCCTCACCAAGGTCGCCGGTTTTGAATGGGCCACGGGCTTCTACATCAATCCCACGCCCCCCGAGGAAGCCGCGAAATTCATGAGGGAGGCGGGCCTCGGGTAGAACTCCCGCATCCCCCGGAGTTGCATCTCGAGGGCGTGGTCTGATATAAACATCAGGCGTTATCCCATGCCCGAGAAGAAAACCGTCACCAGGCGCATGACCAAACCGCAGGCACCGACAAACATCGCAACCGCTACGTCCGCCGCCAAGGCTCAGCCTCCGGCCGCCGCGAAAGCGGGGCCGAACCAGATGGAGTCCTACGAAGCGGCCATGAAGCTCTTTCATACGCGCAAGCTCAAAGAGGCGCGGGAGCTATTCGTAGTTGCGGCAACCGGCGCGGAACGAGACATCGCGCAGCGCTGCAACCTGCATGTGGCCATGTGCGACCGCCGCCTGCAGCAGGAAACCGCCGCTCCCGGCAACGCCGAGGACCTCTACAATTACGGC
The DNA here is from genome assembly GCA_903876865.1 of uncultured Acidobacteriia bacterium. GTDB lineage: Bacteria > Acidobacteriota > Terriglobia > Bryobacterales > Bryobacteraceae > Solibacter. Next base: position 1,775 of record CAIRBY010000385.1, on the reverse strand, counting down.
GTCGCCCTGATCAATGCGCGCAAATTGACGGAGGCGCGCGCGCATCTGGAAAAGGCGCTGCTGTTCGATCCCGGGGCCGACCACATCCACTTTGCGCTGGCACTCGCACAGGGCCTCGCCGGCGATCTCGGCAGCGCATACGATAGCCTGAGCCGCGCCATCGAACTCGACCCGCGCAACCGTCAACTCGCACGGCAGGATGCGGATTTCGCACCCATGGCGGCGCAACCCGCCTTCCACGCATTGCTCTACCCCGACAAGAAGGCGTGGTAACGTAAGCCTTCGGGGCTCCCGGATGAAAGATACCTCCCCACTTCGTGTCGTTGCCATCGGCGGCGGCACGGGGCTTTCCAGCGTGCTCGAAGGGCTCAAGCACTACGCCCGGCCGCAGGATGGGAGCAAGCCCACCGTGGACATCACCGCCATCGTCACGGTGACCGATGACGGCGGCAGTTCCGGGCGCCTCCGCCGCGAATTCGACGTGTTGCCCCCCGGCGATATCCGCAATTGCATGGTCGCCCTCAGCGAGGATTCCGCGCTTCTCTCCCGCCTCTTCCAGCACCGCTTCACCAGCGGACGCGGCCTCAAGGGACACAGTTTCGGCAACCTCTTTCTGATGGCCCTCACCCAGATCATGGGCGATTTTCCCGATGCCGTGAAGGCGTCTTCGGACGTCCTCAACATCGCCGGGCGCATCTACCCCAGCACCACTGCCAATGTCGTGCTCGAAGCCACGCTGGCCGATGGCGCCAAGGTCCGCGGCGAGACCAACATCAGCCGCAGCAAGCAGCGCATCAAGACCGTGCGCCTGGTGCCGCGCAAAGTCCGCCCCCTGCCCGCCGCGCTCGCCGCGATCGCCGAAGCCGATATCATTACGCTCGGCCCCGGCTCGCTGTTTACCAGCGTGCTGCCCAACCTGCTGGTGGATGGGATCGCCGCCGCCATCCGCAACTCCCCCGCGCTGAAAGCCTACTTCGTCAACCTGATGTGGCAGCCCGGCGAGACCATGGACTTTCTGGCCAGCGATCACGTCCGCGCGATTAACCGCCACGCCGGAGAACACTTCCTCGATTATGCCGTGGTCAATATCCGTTCCATCAACAGCGCGCTCAAGCGGCGTTACGCCCGCGAAGACGCCCTGCCGGTGGAGAACGATATCGACGCCCTCACCAAAATGGGGTTGAAGATTCTCGCCGGCCCGCTGGCCAGCCACTCCAGCCTGGTGCGGCACGATCCGAAGGCGACCGCCGCCGCCGTGGTCCGCCTTGCCCAGGAAGGGCGCCGCCGCAAGCAAGCATAATAGAAGGGATGAGCAAGCCCGTCACCATCGTGATTCTCGCCGCCGGTCTCGGCACGCGAATGAAGAGCCGGCAGGCCAAGGTGCTGCACCGCGCCGGAGGAAAGACCCTCCTGCAACACGTGATCGATACCGCCCGCGAACTGGCGCCACCGGAGCGCATCTTCGCCGTCGTCGGCCATCAGGCCGACAAGGTCCGCGAGTCGGCGGCATTCAATGGCATCGGCTTCATCGAGCAGAAAGAGCAGAAGGGCACGGGCCATGCCGTTCTGATCGGCCGCGAAGCACTCTCGCATCTCGATGGCTACCTCATGATCCTCTACGGCGATTCGCCGCTCTTGCAGACCGCCACGCTCGCGCGCCTCATCCGGCAGGAGACCGAAGGCTCCGCCGGCGGCGTGTTGATGAGCGCCATCATGCCGGATCCCTACGGCTACGGCCGCGTCATCCGCGATGCCGCCGGCAATGTGCTCGATGT
>CAIRBY010000384.1 GCA_903876865.1 uncultured Acidobacteriia bacterium | reverse complement strand
GTAATCTTCCACCTGCAAGCGCCGCCGCAATTGCGAAAGCGGCACCCGCCGGTACTCTTTCATCGGGTGCACTTCCACCGGAGCCTGCTGCACGAATTTCAGCCCCGCGGATTTGCGGTCCCGCTTCCCCGCGTCGCACGCCTCCTTCGGGTACAGATCCTCCGGGCACGCGTATAGCGTGCATAACCCGCACGAGCAGCACAGTTCGCTCCACTGATTCCAGATATCGCCGCCCGTCAGCGTGAACCCCAGGCTGCGCATCACCTTGTGCGGCATCACCTCGTAGCCCAGCAGATAGCGCGGGCAGAACTCCGTGCAGTAGCTGCACTGGTCGCACGCCGATTTGCCGATCTGCGCCATCTCCCCCGTCGAACGCGTCTTGCGCGTCAATAGGTAATGGTCGCGCGGCAGTAGGATCAGCCCGCCCGTGGTCTTCGTCACCACCTCGTCCAGATCGAACGTCAGCGTGCCCATCATCAGCCCGCTCACGAACACGCCGTAATCTTCCACCGTCGCGCCGCCCGCCCGCGCCAGCAGTTCGCGGAACGTCGTCCCCACCGGCGCCCAGAAGGATTTCGCCTCCTTCACCGCGCCCGTCACCGAGAGGAACTTCTCCGTCACCGGAGTCTCCTTCTCCGCCAGAGACACGTTGTACAGCGTCTCCACGTTGTTCACCACGCAGCCCACCTGCAGCGGAATCCCCGCCGCCGGAATCAGCCGCCCCGTCGCCGTGTACACCAGTTCGTACTCGTCGCCCGAGGGGTAGAAATCGCCCAGCATCGTGAACTCGATCCGCTCGTCCTTCAGGCTGTGCTGCAACGCCTCGATCGATTCCGCGTTTTTCGTCTTGATGCCGAACTTGCCCACGCGCGCGCCCGTCGCGTCGATCATAGACGTCATGCCCGAAAGGATCTGCCCCGGGAAGTGCTTCATCAGCTCCGCGTCTTTGTGGATCAGCGGCTCGCACTCCGCCCCGTTGGCGATCATGAACTCCACTTGAGACTGCGCCTTCACATAGGTGGGGAACCCCGCCCCGCCCGCGCCCACCACGCCATACTCGCGCAATTTCTCACTCAGCATAAGCTTCAGGATAACAGGACGCCCCAGCGCGCTCCCCTACCGCGCCTGCTTCCGCACCAGTCCGTCGATCGCCAGCAGTTCCTTCCAGAAGCCCGCCAGCGCGCTCAACTTCAGCGCGTTCGCGCCATCCGAGAGCGCCTTCGCCGGATCGTCGTGGACCTCCACGAACACTCCGTCGATTCCCACCGCCACCGCCGCCCGCGCCAGCGGTCCAATGAACTCCGGCTGCCCCCCCGAGGTCACCCCCGCCGCGCCCGGCAACTGCACGCTGTGCGTCGCATCGAACACCACCGGCCACCCCGCGTTGCCCATGATCTTCAGCCCGCGCATATCCACCACCAGGTTGTTGTACCCGAAGTTCGACCCCCGCTCCGTCAGCACCACCTGGTTGTTCCCCGTGCTCGCCACCTTCTCCGCCGCCCGGTGAATGTCGTGCGGCGCCACAAACTGGCCCTTCTTGATGTTCACGATCCGCCCCGTCTGCCCCGCAGCCACCAGCAGGTCGGTCTGCCGGCACAGGAACGCCGGGATCTGCAGAATGTCCGCCACCCGCGCCGCCGCTTCCGCCTGCGACGCTTCGTGGATGTCCGTCAGAATCGGAAAGCCCTCCGCCTTCACGCCCTCCAGAATCCGCAGTCCCTCTTCCAGACCCGGCCCGCGATACGCGCCCGCGCTCGTGCGGTTCGCCTTATCGAAGCTCGCCTTGAACACAAAGTCGCCCACCGCCGCGCGGATGCCCTGCGCCATCCGGTGCACGTGCTCCTCGCTTTCGATGACGCACGGTCCCGCGATCAGCACCAGCCTCTTTTGAAAATCGCTGTACTCAATCGGCACGGCTGAATAACGGCTCCTCGATAGCCGAAAGCCTCCGCTCGCGATATGCCGCCGCCGCCCCGATGAAACTCCTGAACAGCGGATGCGGTTCCATCGGCTTCGATTTGAATTCCGGATGGAACTGGCAGCCCAGGTACCACGGGTGCCCGGCAATCTCGCAGATCTCCACGTACGTGTTGTCCGGCGTCTCGCCCGTGATCTTCAGCCCCGCCGCCTTCAGCCGCTCTTCGTATTCGCGGTTGAATTCGTAGCGATGCCGGTGCCGCTCGTTGATCTCGCTCACGCCATACGCCTCGCGCGCGAAACTGCCCTCCGCCAGATGGCACGCCCAGCTTCCCAGCCGCATCGTGCCTCCCAGATCGTCCACGCCCTTCAATTCGCGCAGCTTGAAAATCACCCGGTGCGGCGTGCCCGAGTTGAACTCCGTCGAATCCGCACCCTCCAGGCCGCACACGTTGCGCGCGAACTCGATCACCAGCGTCTGCATCCCCAGGCAGATTCCGAAATACGGGACTTTCTTCTCCCGCGCAAACTGAATCGCGCGCAGCATTCCTTCGATCCCGCGCTTGCCGAACCCGCCCGGCACCAGGATCCCGTCGAAGCTCTCCAACTGCCGCTCCCAGTCCGGACCCTGCACGCCTTCCGCTTCCAGCCAGTGGATGTTCACCTTCAACTGATGCGCCAGCCCGCCGTGCAGCAGCGCTTCCTTCAAGCTTTTGTACGAGTCTTCGTACTCCACGTACTTGCCCACCAGCGCGATTGAAACTTCGCCCTGCGGATGCTGCATCCGCTCCAGCATCGCGTTCCACTTCGTCAGATCCCGCGGCCCCGCTTCCAGTTTCAGCAGGCGCATCGCAATCTCGTCCACGCCCTCCGCCGCGAAACCCACCGGTACTTCGTACACGCTCGCCACATCCCGCGCCGTGATCACCGCCTTCACGTCCACATCGCAGAACAGCGCGATCTTCTCTTTCATCTCCTGCGGGATGAATCGCTCGCAACGGCACAGCAGAATGTCCGGTTGAATGCCCAGCGCACGCAGTTCCTTCACGCTGTGCTGCGTCGGCTTCGTCTTCAACTCCTGCGCCGCCGCGATCCACGGCACCAGCGTCACGTGTACGAACAGGCAGTTGTCCTTGCCCTGTTCGTGGCGCATCTGCCGGATCGCCTCCAGGAAGGGCAGCGATTCGATATCGCCCACCGTCCCGCCAATCTCGGCGATCACCACGTCCACTTCCTGCGCCACTTTCTTCATCGCGGCCTTGATCTCGTTCGTCACGTGCGGAATCACCTGCACCGTCTTGCCCAGGTAATCGCCCCGCCGCTCCCGCGCGATGATCTGTTCGTAGATCCGCCCGCTCGTCAGGTTGTTGCTCTGCGTCAGCTTGGAGTGCGTGAAGCGTTCGTAGTGCCCCAGATCCAGATCCGTCTCCGCGCCGTCGTCCGTCACGAAGACCTCTCCGTGCTGGAACGGGCTCATCGTGCCCGGGTCCACGTTCAGATAGGGGTCGAACTTCTGACACGTGACTTTCAGTCCACGGCTCTCTAGCAGACAGCCGATCGACGCGGCTGCAATCCCCTTGCCCAATGAAGAAACCACTCCGCCCGTTACGAATATATATTTAGCCATTTCCCGTTCCCTGTAAGCCCGTTCCCTGTAACAATGAGGCAGCAAACAATCCCGTTACCCGCTTCAGATCCTCCGGCGTATCCACGCCCAAGGATTCGTACTCCGTCTCCACCACTCGGATCCGGTACCCGTTTTCCAGCGCCCGTAACTGCTCCAATCGCTCCGCCGTCTCCAGCGGTCCCACCGGCATCGCCGAATAGCCCAGCAGAAAATCCCGCCGGTAAACATATAGCCCGATGTGCTTGAAGTAAGGCGCCGCCCCCGTCCGCTCCCGCTCGTAGGGAATCGGGCAGCGGGAAAAATAAATCGCGTCCCCCGCCGCGTCCGTCACTACCTTCACCACATTCGGATCCGTGATTTCGCGTGCGTCCGCAATCCGCTTCTTCAGCGTCCCCATCACCAGTTCCGGTTCGTGCGCCATCGGCAGAATTGCCGCATCGATCGCCGCCGGGTCGATCAACGGCTCGTCCCCTTGAATGTTTACAATTAGCTCCGCGTCCTCCGCCGACGCCACTTCCGCCACCCGGTCTGTCCCCGAAAGATGGTCCGTCCGCGTCATCCGCACCCGCGCCCCGAACTTCCGTGCGGCTGCGTACACGCTATCGTCATCTGTTGCAATGATTACGCTGGTGAGATAAGTGGAGAGGGCGGCACGTTCGTAGACGTGCTGCAGCATGGGCTTGGAACCGATTGGAGCCAGCACCTTGCCGGGAAAACGAGTGGATGCAAATCTGGCAGGAATTACGCCGAGAATTTTACGCGGCACACGCGATCTTACCATAAAACCCGTATGCTATTCTCTTGGGTAGAAAGGCGGGCTGGTCGGTATGCTGCCGTCCTACGCTAAGCTGTTCATTCGTAGCACTCTGGGGATTTGTCTGGCATCTGCTCTATGGGGACAGGCATCTCTCGACGTGCGCCCCAAGCCCGGCGAAAAGGTCGAGCCCCGCCCCAAAGCGAATATCCGCGTCGATAGCACCCTCGTCCTCATTCCCGTCACCGTTACCGACCCCCTCAACCGCTTCGTCACCGGGCTCGAAAAAGAAAACTTCAAACTTACCGAGGATAAGCAACTCCAGGAGATCACCCAGTTCTCCAGCGAAGACGCCCCCCTCTCCGTCGGCGTCGTCTTCGATTGCAGCGGCAGCATGGGCAGCAAGCTCTCCAAGTCCCGCCAGGCCGTGGCCCAGTTCTTCAAACTCGCCAACCCGGAGGACGAGTTCTTCCTCGTCCAGTTCAACGATTCCGCCTCCCTCAGCCAGAGCTTCACCCAGAACCTCGAAGAGATCCAGAACCGCCTCGCCTTCACCCAGTCCAAGGGGCGCACCGCCCTCCTCGATGCCGTATATCTCGCGTTACACGAAATGAAGAAGGCCAGGAACCCCCGCAAGGCTCTACTCCTCATCTCCGATGGCGGCGATAACAGCAGTCGCTATTCCGAGGCCGAAATCAAGGCTCTCGTGAAGGAGGCCGATGTGCAAATCTACGCCATCGGCATCTATGAAAACACCGGCGGCCGCTCCCGCACTCCCGAAGAGACCAACGGACCCGCCCTGCTCACCGAAATCGCCGAACAGACCGGCGGACGCCAGTACGAAGTCGATAACCTCAACGAACTCCCGGACGTCGCCGCCAAAATCGGGGTCGAACTCCGCAACCAGTACATCCTCGGCTACTCGCCCAAGAACCTCACCCGCGATGGCAAGTACCGCCACGTGCAGGTCAAGCTCGTGCAGCCGCGCGGCATGCCGCTGTTGCGCCCATTCTGGAAGCAGGGCTACTATGCGCCCGCCCAATAAGTTCCTGCTCCTCGCCCTCCCGGCCGCCCTCTCCGCTCTCCTGTTCGCCCAGCAGGCGCCCATCTTCCGCGCCGAAACCCGCCTCGTGGTCTGCCACACCACCATCATCGATAAGAACGGCCGCCTCGTCACCAGCCTCTCTCAGGATTCCTTCACCGTCACCGAAAACGGCCTGCCCCAGGCCATCAAAGTCTTCCGCCGCGAAGATGTCCCCGTCTCGCTCGGCCTCGTCATCGATAACAGCGGCAGCATGCGCGACAAACGCGCCAAGGTCGAAGCCGCCGCGCTCGCCCTCATCAAGGATTCCAACCCCGAAGACGAAGTCTTCATCGTCAACTTCAACGACGAAGCCTTCCTCGATAATCCCCACGGCAAGGACTTCACCAACAACATCCAGGAGATGGAAGAGGCCCTCACCCGCATCGATTCGCGCGGCGGCACCGCCATGCGCGACGCCATCTCCATGTCCATCGACCACCTCAAACAGAAGGCCCACAAGGATAAGAAGGTGCTCGTCGTCATCACCGATGGCAACGATAACGCCAGTCAGATCAGCCTCGAAAAGCTCGTCAAATCCGCCCAGCAGAGCGAAGTGCTCATCTATGGCGTCGGCCTCCTCGGCGAAGAAGAGCGCCGCGAAGCCCAGCGCGCCCAGCGTGCCCTCAAGGCCCTCGGCGAGGCCACCGGCGGCGAAGTCTTCTTCCCCAAAGACGTCTCCGACGTGGATAAAATCGCCCACCAGGTCGCCCGCGACATCCGCAACCAGTACACCATCCAGTATTCGCCCTCCAATACCGCTATGGACGGAACCTTCCGGCAGATTAAGATAGTAGTGAAAGCCCCGGGCAATCCTACCGTTCGCACGCGTAGCGGGTACTATGCCACACCCGACCACGCGGGCGCGCCGGATGCCGGAGGTAAAGGGCCTACTTCTAAATAATGCGTCTTCTCAATCTCGGTCTTCTTACCGCTGCCGGACTGCTCCTCGCTCCGATGGCACTACAGGCTCAGGGCAACGCCCAGGATCAGGCCCAGAGTTCGGCGACGGTCTTCCGTGCCGAAACCCGCCTCGTTGTCTGCCACGCAACCGTCGTCGATAAGAACGGCCGCCTCATCACCAACCTGCCGCAATCCGCCTTCACCGTCTTCGAAAACAAGATCCGCCAGGAGATCCGCAAATTCAAACGCGAGGATGTCCCCGTCTCCCTCGGCCTCGTCATCGATAACAGCGGCAGCATGCGCAACAAACTCGCCAAGGTCGAAGCCGCCGCCCTCGCTCTCGTCAAAGCCTCCCACCCCGAGGACGAGGTCTTCGTCGTCAACTTCAACGACACCGCCTATCTCGATAACCCCGAGGGCAAGGATTTCACCAGCGATATCGGCGAACTCGAACAGGCCCTCAAGCGCATCGATGCCCGCGGCGGCACCGCCATGCGCGATGCCATCCAGATGTCCATCGATCACCTCAAGAAGGGCCACCGCGATAAGAAGGTGCTCGTCGTCATCACCGATGGCAACGATAATTCCAGCCTCGTCGGCATGGAGCAGATCATGAAGAGCGCCCACCAGAGCGGCATCCTGCTCTATGGCGTCGGCCTCCTCACCGAGGAGGAGCACCGCGAAGCCGCCCGCGCCAAAAAAGCCCTCAACGATCTCGCCGAAGCCACCGGCGGCAAGACTTACTTCCCCAAGGATCTGGAAGAAGTGGACGCCATCGCCCACGAAGTCGCCAACATGATCCGCAACCAGTACACCATCGAATACACGCCCGCCAACGCCGCCATGGATGGCACCTTCCGGGCGATCCAGATCACCGCCAAAGCCCCCGGCAACCCCGCCGTCCGCACCCGCAGCGGCTACTACGCCACCCCGGACGCCAAAACGGATAAGTAATGTTCTCCCTGCTCTGGAGCCTCTCCCGCGGCTACCGCCTCTGCCCCTGGCGCAGCCCCTACCTCCTCTGGCGCATCGAAACCTATTCCGGCCTCCACGCCGACCAGATCACCTTCGCCACCTTTTGGCGCTTCACCTTCCACCACCGCCGCGAACTCACCCGCTACCTCCACTGGGCCACCCGCCTCCGCCCCTAACCCCGCCCGTGGCGCAGGCATTCCTGCCTGCCGCGTCGAGATTCGTCTCGACGTGCTTCTCACCTGCTTCTCACCT
>CAIRBY010000383.1 GCA_903876865.1 uncultured Acidobacteriia bacterium | reverse complement strand
TTGTTGCCAAATCGTCCGTCCGGCGCCTGCAACCAGGAGATGATCTTGCTCAGGGGCGTCACGCCCATGAAGGCTTGAGCCCCCTTCGGTACGAACATGGCGCGGACGTTGGCCTGAAGCCGTCCCTGCCACTTCTCGTAAATGCCGGCAGCAACCGACTCTTTGTCCAGCACGAAGTTCCAGTGGAGCAGGCGTTGCTGAGCCTGCCGCGCGGCTTCGGTGGCGGTGTTCAGGTCGCGCAGCAGGGGCACGAGCGAGCGCGCGGGCAGGGAGAGATCGTTGTTCTGCAACTCGATCATGTCGGAGACGGTGAAGAGGCGGCCGGAGCCGAGGAATTCGGCGACGCTGTTGGCGCGGTACGGATCGGTCCAGAGGTAGTGGAGCGCGTCCTTATAGGGCCACTCGGGCGGAATGAGGTAATTGTTGGATGTGTTGAAGAAGCCCTTGGCCGGATTGATCGAGTGCGGCAGGGCTTTGATGGGGAGGTTGCCGTCCCATTCGTAGCGGCCATCACCGGGCACGGGGACGAGTCCGCTCCAGTTGGGGCGGAGCGGGGTAATGCCGACGGCCTGATAGGCGATGTTGCCCGCCTTGTCGGCCCAGACCATGTTCTCGGCGGGGATGCGGCTGTAGGTACAGGCATCGAGGAAGTCGTCGAGGGAGCGGGCCTGATCCATGCGCAGGCTGGCCAGATAGGGGGCGCTGCCGGTTTCGCGCCAGGCGGCGCGGATGGCGTAGGCTTTGTGGTGCGGAACGTCTTCAAAGACCACTGGACCGTGGCGCGTGTACTTCAATTCCACCGCGGCGGGCGCTTCGCCTTTCACGGGGATCGTATCCTTGATCACGCTCATGGCTTCCCAGGCGCCGTTGTATTTGTATTGCGACGGGTTGGCGGGATTGGTCTCGTAGACGTAGAGGTCTTCGCCATCGGTGCCGAAAATCGTGAGCCCCCACGAACCGAACTGGTTGTGGCCGATGGAGACGCCGGGGAGGGAGGGTTCGCCGCCGCCGATCACGTCCCAACCGGGCGCGACCAGGTGGGTCCAGTAGCGCAGCGAGGGCGCCTCCTGCACGCGGTGGGGGTCGTTCATCATCATCGGGAAGCCCGTAGCCGTGCGGGAACCGGCCACCACCCAGTTGTTGCTGCCGATGTCTTCGCGGCGCTGGCTCAGGTCGAGCGCGGGGTCGAATAATGGGTCTTCCGCGGGGGCCTGCCCGGCGGCGAGGTTGCCGGCCGTGAAGCGGAGCGGGGTGCGGAAGGCGCGGTAGATTTCCAGAATGTCGCGGGAAAGCAGCGAGGCATCGATGGCGGGGTCGAGTTCCAGCTTGGGATTGGCTGGCTGGAAGTTTTCCAGGTCGCGGACCTTGTCCACGCCGAGCGTGCGCACGGCCAGCGCCATGTTGAGTTCCTGCTCGATGTTGCCGAGCAGGCCGTTGAAGCGGCTGATCACCACGGCGGGCGTCCACTCGCCGGGCTTGATGCCGAGCAGGGCGAACTCCGGCGTGAGCAGGGCGGGGTTCTTCCGCGTATCGGCGATGTAGGCGTTGATGCCTTTCACGAAGGCCTCGACGATGGCTTTGCCGTGGGGGTGATACCAGTTCAGTTCCTGGGTGAGATCGCCGCGGAACTGGAAGAGGCGGTTGCCGGTATCGCGCTTGAGTTCCTTTTTGCCGAGGATTTCGGCGACTGTGCCGGTGGCCTGGCGGCGCCAGAGTTCGAGCTGGAACAGCCGGTCGCGGGCCACGTTGTAGCCTTGGGCGAAGAAGAGATCGGCTTCGTTTTTGGCGTAGATGTGGGCGATGCCCCAGCGGT
>CAIRBY010000382.1 GCA_903876865.1 uncultured Acidobacteriia bacterium | reverse complement strand
TATGAGTGCTTTTACATCCGCCCTACCAATGGGCGGGCTAACGATCAGTTGCGGCGCAATCACTCGACCCAGTACATCGCCTTCCCCGATTACGAATGGCAACGATTGCGCAGCGAGGCGCCGGGACAGTGCGAATCCTACGCAGATCTGGTGCCGGGCGAATGGACCAGGATCAAGATCGAAGTCAGCGGTGTCAAAGCTCGTCTGTACGTAAACGGCGCACCACAGCCGGTGCTCTTGGTGAATGATCTGAAACTCGGAGACACCAGCGGCTTCTTGGCATTGTGGATCGGCGGCGGAACCGAGGCGCACTTCACCAATCTGCGCGTGGTGGAGTGAAGCGCCGGGGGAGATGAGGCGCACCAACCCGCGCGCGCTCAATGCCAGTTCTTCACCTTCGGCCACACCTCCGCGAGCGGCTGTTTAAACCCCTGGCAGTAGAAAATGTCGATGTGCTGGTCCGGCATCGAGTACGGATGCTCCGCCCGACCCACCTTCCGCACGGCGGCGCACTTGCGCTCCAGCACGTCCTGCCGGTCGCCCATCACGATCAGGCTCTCACCCGTCGCGCCGCGCGGACCCCACAGGTAATAATTCTGATGCCCGCTGATGGCCGGGGGCAGCCCGTACTTGGGGCCGAAGAGATCGATCGCGCCCGCCTGTCCGTAGTTCTGTCCGAAGATCGCCGTGCGCGCCTGCACATCGGCGGGCAGCGCGTGGTAGGCGCGCGCCACTTCCGCCGCCATCTCTTCCCAGCCGAACTGGTCGGCGAAGAGTTGCGGCAGCGGTCCGAGTTTGTGCGTCTCGATCCGCGGCTGTTCGAGATGCGTGGCCGCGGCGTAGCGGATGTAGCCCTCCGGCGAGAGCAACGGCAAGAGCGTCGGCGCCAATAGCGCGCCCATCGCGATCATCAACGCGCACCACACCGGCTTGATCCACACCGGCTTGATCCACACCGGTTTGATCCACACCGGTTTGATCCACACCGGTTTGATCCACGGCATGCGCGGCCCCGCAAGCCACTGCTCAAACTGCACCGCGCCCGCCGCAAACAGCACGGGGAAGGCGGGGAACAGATAGTAGATGCGTGGACTCATGCAGAAGATGATGCCCGCCGCGATCGCCCATGCGAGGCCCAGCGCGCGGTAGCGGCCCCGCAACAGGCTCCACAACCCCACCAGCCAGATGGGCGCGGCCAGGGGCAGCATCGAGAGCACCTCCTGCCCGAAGAATCCGGCCAGCGACAAACTCACGTCGCGATGATCCGCGCGGATGTTCGCCTGCAGTTCCAGAAACGGAAAGTGGTGCTGCACGTTCCATAGCAGATTCGGTAGGAAGATCGCGAACGCCGCCGCCCCGCCCAAGAGCAGCCAGCGGCTGAACAGGTGTTTGCGTTCCGGCGTGAGCAGCAGGCCAGCCACCAGCGCGAAGCCGAAGATCAGCATGGAGTGCTTGGTCTCCAGGCCAATTCCCGCCACCATGCCGAACCAGAGCCAGAGCTTCTCGTTGCCGGTCCGCAGTATCCGGATCAGGATCAGCGCGCAGCCCATCCAGCAGAGCGGTTCGAAGGCGTTGACGTTGAGAAAATGATCGAGCGCCAGGAAGCCGGGCGCGAGCAGCACGCACAGCGCGGCCAGCCCCTGCGCGAAGCGTCCGCCGCCCAACTCGCGCGCCAGCCTGCCCGCAAGCAACACCAGTGCCGCACCGGCGAGCGCGGGCGCAAGGCGGATGGCCGAGAGCGAACTCCCCAACAGCGCCAGTTCCACGCGCCCGATCAGCGCGATCATCGGCGCCACATCCACATAGCCCCATGCCAGATGCCGCGCCAGCGCGAGGTTGTACAACTCATCGATGAAGTAGCCGTAGGAGCGTCCGGCGTAGAGATGCAGCAGCAGCTTCGCCGCGGCGAGCGCGCCGACCAGCGCTCCTGCACCGGCGCGCCAGTGGGGTTTGGCTTGAGTGGCGGTCATGCGTCGTGGAGTATTTCGCAGCTTACTACTTTGCCGCGATAGTAAGTGAAGGGGCCTTCCGGATACTGCCAGGTCACTTCCAACTCGCTCGCGATGCGCTGCCCCTCGCGCTCCTGAAAGTCCAGATATCGGCCGGACCAGGGCGTCATCACATTGGCCTTGCCGGCCAGCCGCGGACGCACCGCGCGGCACACCAGCGGGCGGCCGTCATCGCCCAAATCGAGATCCACCGTGGCGCCCGTCGGGTCGTCCCGGTCGCCCACGCGCAGGGTCAGCGGACCCGCCGCACTCCACTCGAGCGACGGATGCTTGACCAGCATCGCGGGACACATCGCCGACGATGCCAGGTAGCGCTGAAGTTCGCCCTGATCGAGTTCGATCCCGCTCTCCTGCTTCACGGGGACCATGCCGCCCAGCTTCACCAACAGATGGCCGTGCCCTTCCGAATAGGCGTCCGTGATGGTGAACCACTTCATCCCGCCGCCGCTCATGCGCGCTTCCCAACTGAACGAACTGCGGCGCGAGTCGATCACCTGATGCGCGGTGAAGGGAATCCAGCGAGCCTCGGGCGAAGAGCGCATCTCCCCGCGCTCCTTCGTGCTCACGGCACTGACGCCCTGTGCCGCGGCATCTCCGCCAGGCAGGCAGAACGCGATCAGCCGCGCCAGCAGGGCACGCGTCGGAGCATCCATTTCAGTGGCAGGCCGCAATGGACCCTTCCTTTATTCCAGGTAGAAGACTTCCTTGAGCATAGCGAACCGCTCGCCCGGCAGCACGCCCGGCACCGGTTCGAAGAGATTGCTCATGAACTCCTGCCAGCGCAGGTTGACCGGGTCGCGGTCGAGTTCGTCCCAAGCCTTATCGAAATCCTCCACGCGCAACACCAGCGTGAGTTCCTGCCCGCGCCGGAAGATGGAGTAATCGCTGATCCCCACCTCTTTGAGTTTGGCCAGCAACTCCGGCCAAACCCGTTTGTGCTCGATCTCGTATTGCTCGATGGCTTCCGGCTTGATGCGCAAATGAAATGCGTAACGCGGCATGGCTCCCCTGACGTGGCTCGCGAACTAGGCGTAGCTCGAAATCGCCGACATGTTCTTGGCGCCGCGCTCGGCCGTGATCTTCTCCAGGTAGCCGCTCTGGCGGAAGGCATCCATCGCATCCGCCGGCAGTCCCTTGGAAACCGCCCACTCGCGAATCACCGGACGCACGTCGCTAGAGAAGGCGTCTTTCAGGCACGTCTCCGCATCCACCAGCGCGCACTGCGTCTGCGCGGCGGCGAGTTTCTCGTGGTCCACCAGAGCCGCTTTGGCGAACAGCTCCATCGCGGTAGTCACGGTCTGAATCATCGCCTCGATCTTGCCCTTCAGATTGTGGCTCTGGTCGATCATATAGGCGATATCGGCGCGCTTCCCGGTCTCCCATTCGAAGTGCGCGATCTCGTGGAAGATGCGGAAGACCTGGTACGGGTCGATCGAGCCCATGGTCAAATCATCGTCCGCATAGCGGCGGTCGTTGAAGTGGAAGCCCGCCAGCATATTCATTTCCAGCAGCCACGCCACGATCTGTTCGATGTTCTGCGCCTGATAGTGGTGCCCCGTATCCACCAGCACCTTCGCCTTCGGACCGGCGGCCTGCGCCAGCAGGAGCGCCATGCCCCAATCCGCGATATCGGTGTGGTAGAAGGCCGGCTCAAACGGCTTATACTCCACCATCATCCGCTGCCCGTCGCCGAGCGCCGCGTGCGTCGCCTTCAGGCCCTCTTCGAACCACTGGCGGCGATGCCGCATGTTCTGCGTGCCGGGGTAATTCGAGCCATCCGCGAACCACAGCGAGAGATCGCGCGAGGCCAGCTTCTTTTGAATCTCCACGCAATCCAGAATGTGATCGAGCGCTTCCTTGCGGATCGCCGGATCGGGATTTCCCAACGAACCGTGCTTGTAATTCTGATCCTGGAATACGTTCGGGTTGATCGAGCCCGGACGCAAGCCGTGCTCCGCCGCCATCGCCTGCACGCTGGCGCAATCGGCGATCCCGTTGGGGAAGTCCCACAACACGTGCAGCGCTACGGTCGGGCATACACCGGTGACGCGGTGTACCTGTCCGGCATCGGCGAACTTCTCGGCGGTGCTGGTGGCCGCGGCCGGCTGCAGGAATTTGCCGAAGCGGGTGCCGGTGTTGGCGAACCCCCACGAGGGCAACTCGATATGGAACCCGTCAAGGGCGTGGATGATAGAGTCGGTCTGTTTATTTGAAATCACGATAAGCCCGTCCGATTCATTATGATCTATGGATTCGCCCGGCCAGGTCAAACGCTTCCGGCGCGCGCGGCAGTGGTTTCGCACAGCGGAACACCAGATCCCGGTCCCGGGCAGCGGAAGTTACGGATAAGGTGGTATTTAACTGCTGGAAACCGATGAATCCACGTCACCTTCCCCGGCCCGCACGACGCCTCACCTGTTTTTACAAACGAAACAAAGGTCCGCTGTATGAAACTGCTTGGTGGAGTCCACACCCCGGGCTACCATGAACCAAATGTCCGTCTCCAGCTTGAGGAATCCCGCGCTGCGTAGCGCATTCTGTAGCGCGCTGTTCGCGCTGATGGCCACGACCGCCATCGCCGCCGACCCTGCCACCGTTGTCGAACTGCGGCGCGGCTTTGAGAAACCACCGGATAGCGCCCGCATGCTGGTCCGCTGGTGGTGGTTCGGACCTTCCGTCACCAAGCCCGAGTTGGAGCGCGAAATGCGCCTCATGAAACAGGGCGGCATCGGCGGCTTCGAAGTGCAGCCCACCTACGCGCTCGAACTCGATGACGCAGCCAAGGGCATCAAAAACTTCCAGTACATGAGCCCCGAGTTTCTCGACGCGCTCACCTTCACCGGCGCCAAGGCCAAAGAGATCGGCCTGCGCATGGACCTCACGCTCGGCAGCGGCTGGCCCTTCGGCGGACCGCACATCCCCGTCGAACTCGCCTCGCCGCGATTGCGCGTTGCGACCGGCACGCCCACGCTGCGCCCCGGCGAGGCGATCATCGCCGCATTCGCGAATGGCAAACTGCTCGCGTCCGGCGCGCCGATCCCCGCCGACGCGACCTATTTCATTTCCAGCCAGACGCGGCAGACGGTGAAACGTCCCGCAGTCGGCGCCGAAGGCTTCGTGCTCAATCACTATGATGTGGCCGCGATCCAGCAGCACTTCAAGAGCGTCGGCGAGCCCATGTTGAAGGCACTTGCCAAAACGCCGCCGCAGACCATCTTCAGCGATAGCCTGGAAGTCTACAACTCGGATTGGACGCCCAACTTCCTCGCCGAATTTCAGAAGCGCCGCGGCTACGATCTGAAGCCGCTGTTGCCCGCGCTGGCCGGCGACGCGGGCCCCGACACCGCCTCCGTCCGCCACGATTGGGGGCTCACCCTCAGCGAACTCTGCGAAGACAATTACCTGAAGCCCGTCACCGCCTTCGCCAAGGAACACGGCACCAAGTTCCGCTCGCAGACATACGGCATTCCGCCCGTCACGCTTTCCAGCCAGCGCCTGGTCGATTTCGCCGAGGGCGAAGGCACGCAATGGCGCCACTTCTCCACCACCCGCTGGGCCTCTTCCGCGAATCACCTCTACGGCAACCCCATCACCAGCAGCGAGACCTGGACGTGGCTGCACTCGCCCGTCTTCCGCGCCACGCCGCTCGATATGAAGGCCGAGGCCGATATCCACTTCCTGCAGGGCGTGAATCAACTGATCGCGCACGGCTACCCCTACTCGCCGCCTCAGGCCGGCGAACCCGGCTGGCGCTTCTACGCCTCCGCCGTCTTCAACGAGCACAACCCGTGGTGGATCGTGATGCCGGACATCACCACCTACCTGCAGCGCGTGAGTTGGATCCTGCGCCAGGGCGCGCCCGCGAACGATGTCGCGATCTATCTGCCCACGCATGACGCCTTCGCCGCCTTCACGCTGGGCAGGGACTCGGTCAATCAGTCCATGGAAGGCCTGCTCGGTCCCGAACTCGCCGGCGCGGTGCTCGACGCGGGCTACAACTTCGATTTCACCGACGATGGCGCCATCTCCGCCAAGGGCATCACGCAGAAGATTCTAATCGTGCCGAACGTGGAGCGCATCCCGCTCGCCACGCTGCAGACGATTGAAGCGTACGCCGCCAAGGGCGGCCACGTGATCTTCACGCGGCGTCTGCCTTCGCTCGCGCCCGGCATGCAAGATGCGGCCGATACGCCGCAGATCCGCGCGCTCGCCGCCAAGTTCAAACTCACGGACGCGGCCAATCTCGCCGCCGCGCTCCACGCCGCGCTGCCTGCCGATTTCACTCTGCCCGCCGAGATCGGCGTGGTCCATCGCAAGCTGCCGTTCGCGGAAATCTACTTCCTCGCCAACACCAGCAATCACGCGGTCAAGGCCAAGGCGGCCTTCCGCATTCCGAATACGCCGCGCGGCATTCTGGTGAACATGCAACCGGCATGGCTGGACCCCTTCACCGGCAAGTTCAGCAGGGCCTCGATGGATCTGGACCTCGCGCCCTACGAATCGCGCATCCTGATCTACTCCCGCGAGATCGCGCCCGCCGCACCCGCGCCGACCACCGCACCTTCCGTGGACGCGAGCGCCAACTGGAGCGTCACCTTCGCCGGCGATTCCGCCGCCGTGAAGATGCCCGCCCTCCGCTCCTGGACGGACGACGAGGCCCGCAAATTCTACTCCGGCACCGCCACCTACGAGCGCAGCGTCACCGTCAGCCCGGAACTCGCCAAGGCGCGCGTCTTCCTCAATTTCGGCGAAGGCACGGTGGTCGAACCGCCCGCGCGACGCCCCGCCAACGGCATGCGCGCCATGCTCGAAAGCCCCGTGCGCGAGGCCGCGCAGATCTTCGTCAACGGCAAGCCCGCCGGCGCGGTCTGGAAAGCGCCCTTCGAAGTCGACGTCACCGGCCTGCTGAAGCCGGGCGAAAATTCACTCAAGATCGTGGTCGCGAACCTCGCCCTCAATGTACTGGCCAAAGGACCGCTGCCGGATTATAAGGAACTGATCGCGAAGTATGGCGACAAGTTCCAGGCGCAGGACATGCAGAGCGTGCAGGTGCAGCCCTCCGGCATTCTCGGACCCGTCAAACTGGTGGCGCGGTGATCGCTGCGCCGCCGGCGTTCGCACCCGTAGGCCTCGCCTTCGCCGCCGTCATGAGCGTCACTAACGTGATGACGGACGTGTGGCGCAAGCGCGCGCTCGATCAGCGCGATCTCTTCCCCGCCACGTTCTGGATCCGCGTGGCGGTAGCGGCGGTCTTCGGCCTCGTGCTGCTCACGCAGGTGTTGCGCGGCGTGCCCATCGTGATTCGCGAAAGCGGCCTGCTCTTCGGCGTCTTCGCGCTCGCGCCCGTTCCCACGTTCTTCATTTACCTCGTGCTCGATGTCGCGCTCATCACCATCGTGATGTGGCTCTACTTCCGCGCCCTGCAGATTTCGCCGCTCTCGATGTGCGTGCCCTTCCTCGCCTTCACGCCGGTCTTTCTGATTCCCAGCACCTACATCATCCTGGGGCAGAAGCCGCAGCCCATCAAACTGCTGGGCGTGGCGCTGATCGTGGCCGGATCGCTGGTGATGCACCGCACGCTCTTCGCCGTGGGCTGGCTCGCTCCCGTGAAGGCGGTGCTCGAATACAAGGGCAGCCGCTACATGCTGATCGTGGCGCTGATCTTCTCCCTCACCAATCCGCTGGACGCCAAGCTCGTGAAGATGAGCGACGTCTACACCGAAGCCTTCGCCTACGGCATCGGGCTGTGCATTTCGTTCTACCTGCTGGCGCGTTCCCAGAAGGGCGATTTCGCCGCCGCCGCGCGCGGCAATACCAAGTGGATCGTGCTCGCGGCCGTCTTCGATGCGGTGTCGCTGCTCTTCCAACTCGCGTCGTATGCCTATATTCCGGTGGTGATCACGGTCAGCATCAAGCGCGCGGGAATCGTGCTCAGTGTCTTCGCCGGATGGCTCTTCTTCCGCGAGCGCGGCATCACCGACAAAGTCATTGCCGCCACCGTGATGTTCTGCGGCGTGCTGATTCTTTATCTGGATGTCACCTTCGCCGTCGCCCTCGCCATGGTCGCCGCCACGCTGCTCGGCATGTCCATCGCCCTCTACGCGACGCGGGAGAAAACAGCATGACGAGGCACTCCTGCGGGCCAGACATGAATTTGCAGCGGCTTTTGCGGCAAATTCGCTGTCTGTCCCCGAATTTACAGGCCCTTCCGCCGTTCCCCAGCACAGGTCTCACTGCCATTCCACTTGATTCGAAGAGACAGGCCAAAGGCCTGTCCTACTCATGATCCACATCTCCTTCGTCGGCTGCGGCGGCATGGCCGCCCACTATCTCGGCGTCTACCGCGACCTCCCCTGGGTACGCCTCGTCAACTGCATCGACGCCCTTCCCGAGGCCGCGCAGCAGGCCGCCGCCACCATCCCCGGCGCGCGCGCCTCCACCGATTTCTCGGACGCGCTCCGCCCCGAAATCGACGCCGTCATCATCAGCAGCCCCAACCATCTGCACTATCCCCAAGCCATCGCGGCCATCGAAGCCGGCAAGTACGTGCTCCTGCAAAAGCCCGTCGCGCCCAACATGGCCGAGGCCCAGGCCATCGCCGAT
>CAIRBY010000381.1 GCA_903876865.1 uncultured Acidobacteriia bacterium | reverse complement strand
TCACGAGCGTACCTACCGGTGTCGTGGTGCAGGTGGTGGCCGCCTGCCCCTGGCTCGCCGCATCCCCGGCCAGCGGCACGACCCCGCTGACCGCAAAGATCACCGCCGACATCACCGGCCTCGCCCCCGGCTCCTACCCCTGCTCCCTCTCCGTCCACGGCCCCTCCGGCGTCACCGCCAATATCCGCGTAAAATGACCAGGCCATCGCCTTTCCTGGCCTGTCGGGCCAGTAGGACAGGCCATCGCCTTTCGTGGCCTGTCGGGCTAATCCGCACTCCTGCCGTACAAGTGTCCGTCCATTGCCCCCGCGAACCCCAGTAGGGCAGGCGTTTCCGCCTGCCAACCAGCCAAGCCCAGCACTAGGCAGGCGAAAACGCCTGCCCTACCGGGACTTGCCGTCCCCGAGGCCCGTATGCCGGCAAAAGCGATTGCACGCCAGGGCGCAGAGGCGTAAAGAAAGGCCAATCCCGTCTGTTTTTGATTTTTTTAGCGTCTTTGCGCCTTTGCGTGAGACGATTTTCGCAGCTTTGTTAGGGAAAGCTCGCCTTCTCCGCGGTGGGAGTTGCCCTGCCCTACCGCACCGGCGAGTTCCCCTCGACCACGGCGAGCTCGATCACGAAGCAGCAGCCCGGGACCGCCGGTTCGTGCCGCAATTCCCCGCGGAACGAGCGTAGAAACGCGCGCGAAAGATACAACCCGAGCCCCGTCGATTCCGCGCCCTCCTGAAACGGCTGGAAGAGTTTGCCGGGCGCCGGAATGCCCGGCCCCGAATCGGTCACACGAATCGAGACGAAGTTTCTGCCCGCCGACACAGCGAGATCGATCCGCTTGGTCTGCCGGTTCTCCAACGCGCGCTCGCTGTTCTTGGTAAGGTTGAGCAGCACCTGCAATAAGCGGTGCCGGTCCGCCCACACCGGCGGCAGATCGGGGGCTATCTCCCAATGCACGGCGATGCCGGCCTCCTGGCAATAGGGGTCCAGCACGATCCGCAGATCCTCCAGCGCCTCCCCCAGATCGATGGCGCCAAGTTCGTTGTTGCGCGAACTGTTGCGCGAACTCTGCTTCAGCTCCAGAGCGGCAATCTTATTCAGCGTCTCCACCAGCGAACCGAGCGCTTCGAAGTCCTTATTCGCGCCCAGCATTCCGCTGCGCGTGAGATTCTCGTGAATGATGCCGATCGCGCCGCACACGTTGCGAATCTCATGCGACACGGCCCCCACCAGAATGCGGGACCCGGCCAGCAACTGTTCAAGGCTGCTCTCTTCCCGGTCGCGCATCTCCTCGGAGGCGTCCACCACCAGCGCCGCCAGGCGCGGTCCGGCGGCAGTTTTGTAAGTGGAAAAGAACACGTTGGCGAGGAAGACTTCGCCATTGGCGCGTTCGCCGCGGCACTGCATCTCCGTGCGAAAGGCCTGCGATGCGGCGAGGCGTCCGAGCGCGGGCAGAAAGCGGCGGATCGATTCGCCCGGCAGCGAATCCGGCGGCGCGCCGAGCAGGCGTCCGGCAGCCGAGTTGGCCCGCAGGATGCAGTGATCCGCGCCCATGGTGAGGATCGCGGCGGGGCTGGTTTC